>NZ_OSDX01000039.1:0-40237 GCF_900382755.1 Vibrio sp. Evd11 | reverse complement strand
TGGCTACCGATGTATTGTTGAACACGGAATGTACAGCAAAGATCAACACGCCCTAGTTTTTACAGCTTGTATGGGGGGGAAGCAAGATACGGAAATGAATGGAAAACCCGTAAAGATTTTAAAAAAATATTTAGTGGAATTAGGTGTTCAGGAGGAGTGTTTACATTCGAGGTTTTATTTGTCAGGAGAATAAAACCCCGCATTGGCGGGGTTTTTAGTTAAAGATTCAGTGCTCTATTTGTTCCAAGCATCGTGGATGCGCTTGATCGTTTCTTCCTGATTTGACTTGATAAAGAAGAAACCGTTGTCATCATGGCCGTAGCCAAACTGTGCATTTTTATTGTGATCACCAACACCGATAGTCAGTTCACCAAAGTCGCGGTAAGTAAAGTAGCGACGAGTTACAACACAGTTACAGTCGTCGTTGTCTTCAACTAGACCTAGGTATGGGTTGATCAACGTTTTATCGTAATCATCAAAATTCTCACCAACAAGCCAATTATCTGACCAGCTTTCACCTGGTTCGGTGATTGGTGTTGCTGTGTACGTGCCCTCTGCAAGATTTTCAGCATTCTTACCTGTCATTGAGTAAGTAAACTTATCAAGTAAAGGGTAAAGGTCGTTATATCTACCGTCATCATCAACAAGCAGGTACTCATCAAGAGTTACTCCCACTGTCATGTCGTTTTGGCTTGGGTAAGAGAACGAGTTGTAGTTAACACC
The DNA here is from genome assembly GCF_900382755.1 of Vibrio sp. Evd11. Taxonomy (NCBI): domain Bacteria; kingdom Pseudomonadati; phylum Pseudomonadota; class Gammaproteobacteria; order Vibrionales; family Vibrionaceae; genus Vibrio; species Vibrio sp. Evd11. The sequence continues at coordinate 39,514 of NZ_OSDX01000039.1, read as the reverse complement.
ATCTTCTACTTCCGTTGAGTCCATCCAAAACAGCTCTTTGTGACCAGTAGACTCTTCAATTAGCATCACAACCTGATAATCACCATTTTTGGTGATGTTTTGGTAGAGCATTGCTGCTGTATCTGTACCTGCATCACCAGGCAAATCGATTGTGCCGTTGTTATTTAATGTGACTGAGAAACAGTCGTCATCTTTGAGTAGATTCTCACGACCAAGATCCCAGTAGTTATGCTGCATGTAGTCTAGCGTGCTTAACCAGTCTTGACGGCTAAGTGTTGAGTAATCAGAAGAGTCATCTGTCGCAAAGCATAATTCATTCTGACCATTGTTAGTGCGTAGGGAGGCGAATGCTACCTCTGCATCACCGTAGTCAAAGCTAGCCATTTGCCATACACCACCTTTATCGAAGTGTGCCTGTGTAAAGCCTAGTTCTGGTTGTGGCGGCTCTACTGGGGTGCCTTCTAACACTTCTGGTAAGGTAAATGTCACGTAGGTTGGCGCACCATCGTCATCAACGCCACCGACATTGAAAGTTTGTCCTGCTGGGTATGACTTACTTGGTGTGCCGGAAATAGTAACGATTGAACTTGTGTCTTCCGTTGGGGTAATGGTTAACCCATCAACAGTCAGAGCACCAGAGCGGTATTTAACGATGTCACCATCAGCATCGTTAAATAAGCCTGATAAATCGATAGTTTGGTTGAAGATTTCACCTTCTTGAAGCTGCCAGCCATTAATTACACTTTGTAGCCTTGTTTGTTCTTCTTCGACGACTTCTGGAGCTAGGTTTGCAGCTAGCTTCATGACTTTAAGATTCAGCGGGTATGACAATGCACCATGCACATCTTTTGCGAAGATTTGGTAATCGTAAGTGCCCGCCTTAGTAAGGTCGCCACTGATAATGCCTGTAGTGCTATCGATCACTAGCCCGTTTAGATCGTTAGCGAGCTCTTTGAGTTCGAAAGCTAATTCATCGTTATCTGCGTCTTGGAAGTAAGTAGATGTATCGAGTTCTACCCATACGCCTGATGGTTCAAGAGTAATGCTCTCTAGTACGCCATTCTTGTTGTCTACGGGACGAGAGTTAGGAGTTACAGTGATTGGGTTACTATCGGTAGGAACATCAACAATTGGGGAGAAATCATCAATCTCTTGTAAAGGATCGACAATGATAGCTTGAGCTTCTACTGCAACAGCTTCAGTCAGTTCTAGTTGCTGTTCGATAGTTAATTCTGAGTTATCAACTAGCGTTTCACCGATAGCGTTTAGCGCTTGTGCTTGTTCAGAATCATCAGCAATGTAGTCACCAAAGATCAACTCTTGAGAGGCTGTTAGCCCAGAACTTGTTACCGATTCAACAACCTTTTCTTCTGCTTGTTCTTGAGTTAATTCACTATCAGCTGCTTTGGCTACTTCAAGTTGTTCAACAACCATGTTTGTCATTGGGTTGATGATGGTTGAACCCGCAGTTGTAGCCAGTTCGAAGTTGTCCGTCACTAGACCGCGCGTTTTATCAATGGTTTTATTTTTAATTGCTTTGATAAAGACAACGCTGTCTTTGTGTTCGCTTGGCAGAGTGAATTGACCATTTTCATCTGTCTCGACACCGAGTTTTTTATCAGTGGCATCAAGTTCGAAGTTGCCATCTGTATCAACCCATACTTCTGCATGCTTTAGGTAGCCATCGATAGCCGTAATGACTACACCACCTGGAGTAGCACCAGAGTTATCACCATCTGAACCACCACAGCCTGTTAGAGCGAAAGCCACTGACGCTGCTAGTAAACTAACTTTTTTCATTTCATATCCTTTGTAGAGAGCTCTAGCCAAGCCCTATTTGTTTCATTTTTTGATACTTGCATTTGTTGGGTGAATGTTTTACTGGGTGTTGATTGCTTTTTCAACATACGTAAAAGCGGGAAAAAACCGTAAAATTTATTTGATGTTTATTTACTAGTTCGCTCTTCAAATCGATTTGCAATTTCAATAGCATGCTGCCCCGAATTGGTTTGGTGGATGTAAAATGAAAAAATGGATCGGTTTGAGCCTATTGCCGCTTTCGGTTTTAGCTAAAGAAACACAAGATAGTGGTAAGTATGGTTACTCGTATTTGACAGTTGGGTTAGAGAATGTCACGTATCAAGAGCACTTTAGTGGCTTAAAGTCGGATGTGACGGTGACCAATCCGATACTGAATACTGGCGGTCTGTATTACGTGAATGATGACTTCGATTTTTCGATTGATGCGCTGGCCTCTTTTTCTCCACAAAGCTCGAAAGAAGAGTGGGTCAATAATGGCGCATCTATTCAAAATAACCAGATGGAGTACCTGAAGACGGCAACCAACATTCAACTGCATTACAAGTTGCAAGATAACTGGCGTGTGATTGGTGGTCCGTCACTGACATATCAAACCTTTACTCGTTATGGTGTGAAAAACTATAGCGCAAACGGTAACAAATATTTCTACGGTACATGGGAAGAAACCTCGACCGATATTTTTATGGATGTTGGTCTTGCGTACGATGATGGTAGTTTGTATTTGAGCGATAAGTGGCATGTGAGTGGTAAAGCGACATTCGGCTTACCTGTTTGGAGTGTCACGTCAAATACACAGTTTGAAGGCGTTGATTTTTATGATTTTGGTTATCGAGCTGCTCTAGAAGGGACGGTGAGCTACGAACTGAGGGCGGGGTTACACCTTGGGTGGTATGCAGTGCTTGGCTATGAGAAGCGCTTTCAGTCGGATACAGAAACCGTGACGACCACGTATTGTAAAACCATGATTGATGGTGTGTGTACGGAATACGTAACTGAACAAAAAAACGCGACGCTGCCTGAAGCCGACACGTTCACTTTCAGTACTGGCTTACAGGCATTGTGGAGCTTTTAAGCGTCAGGGTCTAGATACCTAACGTTGAGCTTCATCTCTTCAACCTTATGGCGCCACTCTTTTTTAGGGCGAAGTATTATGCTAAATACTTCGCCATGTTTGAATTCATCAAACTCTAAGAAATCGACGTCGAAGAAAGAGTACTGAAGGTGGCCTAATGGACGCTCTGCACACTTGATTGGCTCGAAGTTTTCGCCGATGGTTTGGCCAATGATGTCGCCGTATACCCCTTGCCCGCCAACTGAGTAGTGATCAAACTTACTGAGTAAATCTTCGCAAATAATCGTGGTGTTGTAGGATTGGACATTGAGGTCGCCGTCCATTCGATCTGGCAAAGCTGGGTCACTGAGTTGGTAGTTACCAATATGCATGCCATACCAGCCTAGGTAGTAGTGACCATCGTTAGCTAAATACATATAGTTGAGTGGTGTTAGCTGCAGAGCTTCTAATCCTGTCACAGTGTTTATGCGTTGTTCTATTTGCGCTTTCGAGGCCACCGTGTAAGTTTCATACTCATTGCCCATTTTAACTTGAGTGACATAAGCGGTAGTGAAGGTTGGGTGATTTGGGTAAGTCTCCAAAATTTTCCAGCGCATGTCGGCGTCAAACATTGACTGATTGCTAGAGACAACCAAGGTATTGCCATCAACATGATACCCTCCAACTTTACGCAAATCGTGCTCACTAGGGCAGGTGGTTAAGTTGCTTGAAGAAGCAAAGAACACTTCGTCATTAATGAACTTAAACGCTTCGCAGTAGACCTTTTCATAGTTGTACGTCTTACCTGCAAATTGGTGATTGGTCTCTAGTCGATACCAAGTGTCGCCAATCAACGGGTGTAAGCCATCTTCCTCTAAACCTGAAGACATGGAAGGGAGTGAAAAGCTGGTGGTAACCCAAGCATTCTCTTCCGAGCCGTGATAATCATCTTTGGCGCGAGCAATCAACTGAGTAGGCGCTTGACCCATTTTCGGGGTGCCTTGGACGCTGGTTCTTCCTCCGAGGTTTGAAATAGAAAACTTTGGATGATTGACGGCAACTTGTATTGTCAGCAAGTCATCATCAGGATCTTCAAATAGGCCTGTAACATCAATAGAGTAGTTAATCGGAGAGTTTTCCGTAAAGGACCATTGATTGATTTCGTGCTGAATACTTTGCTGGACCGCTGGGTTTACTTGCGGTTTTTGGTTGTGGCCAGTACGGTCTTTGTCGTCAGCGACAATTAAGGTTTCGGTATCACTGTAAAACTTATCAGCAGATCTTTCCGATAAATTCGTTGGGCTTTCGAAAGAAGAAGTCGAGAGTCCCTCCCCTGATAGGGGTTGCTCGACTTTGCTTTTTATCAATGCCTCTGACGATGTTCGACTTTGCGCTGGCTCGGCACTCACAACGGCCTGTTCGGCTTTAGCAACCGCGAGTCTAACTGATGGTAATGAGCTATCACCGATTAAAAGGGAGGCATTCACTTCTTCAGAAGCAAGCCAAGGTGGCAGAAGAACTAATGCTCCACAGCCAGATGCGAACAAGAAACAAAGGCGCTTTTTCATTTTAAACCAGTTTACTTTGCAACCAACAACGAGAGAACTTGAGATCTTTTTCAATCAAACTTGCACTGCACTCAAGCAGTTCACTGATCTCACGGTTTCGCATTCCCATAAGGTATTTTAGTTTTAGTGCCTTAGATTGACGTGGGTAGTGGGCGCTGAAATTATCGAGCGCTTTATCCATCATCATAAACTGCTCAAACTTATCCCCTTCATTGTCTCTCAAAATGGTCATTTGTTGACGCTTTTGTGCTTGAAGGTGACGAGCGTTATCAATCAGTATTTGGCGCATCACTTTCGCCGCCATTAAGAAAAAGTCTTTCTTATTCTCGATTGAATGCAAATCTGAAGATGAGATCTTGAGGTATGCATCATGGATTAAGGCGGTGGTGCTATTCATGCTGTCACTGAGTACTTGGTTGTCTGTACCGTACTTTTGAGCACTGCGTGAGCGCTCTTGTTGCGCTATTTGCCTCAACTGTAAGTAAGCGAACTGATACAAATCGGCTTCAGCACTTTTGTCGCCGGATTGCCACTGTTGGATGATCTGTGTGATGTTTGGGGTTGCAGTTGCCATTAGCTGTTAGACCTCACTTTAGTAAACTCAGAAACAGATAGGGTGCTGATATTATGAGATTTATCTGGATTTAGCGAAATTTTTTGTTTGAATCTGTAGAGTATGCCTTGGTCCCAGTCTTTACCTGCTGGTAGATATTCCCACGCTGTGAAATGTTGTTGAGGTACGGAATCATACCAACGAACAGCAACGTTCATTTGAGCAAGAGAGGCCGTTGGTTCTGCATTGGTCAGCCACCACATATCCCCAAACTTCTCGGTCACATCTTGAGTGTATTTCTGGTGGTTTGTCGGGCAGGTTTCGCCATCGTTGTTGCCTAACATAATACGTTTATCTTTAATCAATAAGCATTCAGTAATTATGTCGGTTTGCTGATACTGAGTGTGTTGCCAGATACCCTCATAGGGGATGTGGTTCCCGCGCTCATTGGTGTAAGTAAACCAGATCATTTCTGCTTTATTCGGGTGGCGAATATATTCTTTTTGGCCCAAGCCTTGGGTCTTCTCCATCAAGAGTTCGGTCTCGGTATCGAAATCCAAAGCGACGGTACGATATTTCCAGTCGCCCTCATCGTTGTAGTCTTCAATAGAAAAACCACTTAGATCGTGGCGAGTACACCCCTTCTGGGCACAACTGGTGAATCCGGTCCAACCATCACCGACGGAAAGAGGCTCACGGATGATTTCTTGAGGTGTGTGGTAAGGACGTAGGTTACAACCTTTAAAGTAATCGCCTGTTCCTGGATACTGAATAAGTTCTGTATCTGTAATCGTATAGCTCAGCTCACCAATTGGTCCTTCGTATTTCGGATTCGCATGATGGGCTAGATCGTAGAAACACGCTCTTCCTGCATAATCTTTCTTCGCGATGATGATATTGTGAAGTACTTTGTCTCTGGGAGAGAAGATGATCTCTTCAGAGGCAAAGTTATTCTTAATGTACTCTTGGCTTTGATTGAGGTGCTTTGCGGCCTCTTTGACTGAAACCAGATCAATACCGAGTTCTTGACCATCTAAGTAGCTCAAATCTAACTTCTTAAGTTTCTTTTGAAATTCAACATCAGATAACACCTTACTGGCCAAGATGATCTCATCACGATGCTCTGGTGTGTCATCTAGTGACAGCAGCAATCGAGTCATGTTGATGCTACGGCTTGGGCGTGTCGAAGATAAGGTTGGAGTGATGACTTCTTGTCCTGACAATGTAGTCAGTAGGTATCCGGAATTATCGGTACCTATGAAAAAGCTCACGATGTCACCTGAGTTGTATTGGAATGCTCCTTTATCTGTGGTGCCAGAGAGGTTTGAACTAGTCTCGTAATAGAGGCCAGAGACCGGAGAATCAATAAAGTATCCAGTCAAAGGTTTACTGTCAGTAGCGTGAGTATTAAGGCTGGTCGCGTATATTGCGATAAAGGACAAAAGGTTTATTTTCATAATCAGTTATTGGATGACTTTTCTTTGTTTTTATTGGTCACAGACTTTTCAGGTGAAGGCGTCAGCATCGCCAGCAGCATTTTTTGTTTTACATCTTTGGGTAAGTCAGGGTTCGATAATATCCGGCGTCGTGTGAGTTCTAGCATTGTGCCGACTGACATTTTCGCTGCATCGCTGCCTTTAGCGTGAAATAGAAGGCTCGTTACCTCGTACATCATCTCCTCAGCAACCTGTTTCTCTTTCTGGAGTTGCAGGTTTTTATTGAAAATGGCCGTTGAGAACGTGGTACCTGACAGCAATAAAAGAATGGTTAGGGCACTTTGTACTGGACGACGTTTCAACAGCTTAATAAGCGTATGGACGGGGTGTTTCTCTCTCAATGATATCGGGCGACATTCTAGTATTCGCACGATATCTTGGCGTAACTCACCGACACTGGCGTAGCGTCGGTATGGTTCATGATGTGTGGCTTTTTCTACGATCAGGTCGATATCAAAATTGGGTGAAGAGTCGAAGATCAGTGCCAGAATCTTGCCCAATGAATAGATATCGCTTTGCTGAGTAAGAAATTGCCCCGCAGCCTGTTCTGGACTGGCGAAGGCTTTACTGTAAGCCGTGAACAGAGACACGTCGGTATTTTGATCGGATACGGGTTGCTTAACCTTTTGAGTGAGGTTGAAATCCAAAATCTTAGGAGAGCCAAGAGGATCAATTAAGATATTTTCAGGTTTGAGATCGGCGTGTAACACCTGTTTTTGGTGGGCATGTTCAATCGCCGAACAAATCTCTTTAAATAAACTAAGCTTCTGTTTTTCACTGAAAGAACGATTCTGTAAGTACAGAGAAAGTGTTTGCCCTTCAACCCGTTCCATCACAATGTAGACCGACTCTTGGTAGACTCCACCGTCAAACACTTTAGCGATACATGGATGATTTAGGTGTGCGAGTAATTGTGCTTCTTGAAACAGAGCATGTTCACCGAGGATATGTGAGAGAGCGGGCTGAATGAATTTCACAGCCAAATCTTGCTCAAAGGTTCTATCCGCTCGACTGGCTGAATAGACAATTCCCATACCACCACGACCGAGCTCATGAGATATATAATATTTGTCGACTAAGGTGCCGGTGAGGTTGAGTTCGCTGTCTGTTGCTTGTTGTGCGTAAAAGCCGAGCAGCGATGTGATCTGCTCTGAAGGTGTTTCATTAATCAAGGGAAGAACTTGTTGGTATAAGTCGGCTTGTTCTTTCTTTAATCGCTTTAGATAAAGATTTTTTTCTTCATCGGAGAGATCCATGAGGTGATAAAAAACCTCAGTGGAGCCACTGCTTGTATTTTGCACAACTGATCTTTTTATGTTTTTTATTGTTCGGGCATTCTATAAGAATTTTAGATGCTTTTTCGATATTTTTATCAGCTACATATAAAAAAATGAGCTAACGAGTCGCATTTCTGAGAGATGATGTGAAAAAATTTGTTATGTGATCTTCTCCCAAAGTTTGATTCTTCATTTTCTCTCAAATATCGACTGAAAATAGTTGGTTAAAGATCTGCTTTATTAGTGTGGAGTATGAAAATTGCTCTCTAACTGTATTTGTTTCGTATTGCTGTTTACTCACATCAATGAGGTTAAAAAGATATGAAATTGAATAAGTGGTTAGAGGGTATATCCCCTCAATTCGAAGCGGGTGGTAAGTACGAAAAGCTTTACCCTGTGTATGAGGCTTTCGCGACCATATTTTATACGCCTGGCAACGTAAACCAAGGCTTGACCCATGTTCGAGATAGCATCGATCTCAAACGAATCATGATTCTGGTGTGGTTGGCGACCTTTCCAGCAATGTTCTGGGGAATGTACAACGTAGGTCATCAATCCGTGTTGGGTTTGACAGCTACCTATTCTGGCGCTGAACTTGCCTCCATCATCGACAGCAGCTGGCGGTTATCGTGGGCGTTTGGTGATGCGCCATCATTGATGGTAAGTGGTTGGGGAAGCCAGATGTTTCTCGGTGCTCTCTATTTCCTACCCGTTTATGCCACGGTATTTGTGGTCGGGGGCTTCTGGGAAGTTTTATTTGCCGTTGTACGAAAACACGAGGTGAATGAAGGCTTTTTTGTAAGCTCGGTATTGTTTGCACTTATTCTTCCGCCAACCATCCCGCTGTGGCAAGCCGCTTTGGGTATCACCTTTGGTATTGTCGTTGCTAAGGAGTTGTTCGGTGGTACAGGACGCAATTTCCTTAACCCAGCACTGGCTGGTCGGGCCTTCCTTTACTTCGCCTATCCCGCCAATATGTCAGGTGGCTTGGTATGGGTTGCTGCTGACGGCTATTCAGGCGCGACTCCGCTAAGCCAATGGTATGAAGGTGGCAGTACGTCACTCATCAATAACATGACTGGCGAGGCGATCACTTGGATGGATGCCTTTGTCGGTAACATTCCAGGCTCGATGGGTGAGGTTTCTTCACTGCTTATCATGCTGACGGGGCTGATTTTGATTGCCATGAAGATAGCTTCTTGGCGAATTGTCTCTGGTGTGATTATTGGTCTTGTTGCCACATCTAGCTTGATGAACTGGATAGGATCAGAGACTAACTCAATGTTCTCGATGCCGTTCTACTGGCACTTTGTGTTGGGTGGTGTCGCGTTTGGTACCTTCTTCATGGCGACAGACCCAGTTTCTGCCGCGTTTACTAATCAGAGCAAATGGGCTTACGGGATTCTTATTGGTGTGATGACGGTTGGTATTCGAGTGCTCAACCCTGCTTATCCAGAGGGAATCATGTTGGCCATCCTGTTCGCTAACCTGTTTGCTCCGCTGTTCGACTTTGTAGTGAAAGAGCAGAACATCAAACGCAGACAGAAACGCACAGCACGATAAGAAATAAAACCCCAAAGAAAAAGGCTTGCAGATGTGCAAGCCTTTCAATTTTTATCGCGATTGATTTGAGGTTGATTTAACTCCACTTCAAATCAATCTCGAAAGGTTGTGTGCTACCACAGCGTTCACCACACATTTCGTCGTAGGCGCTGTTATGAACCAGCATTGCTGATGCTACACCTTGGTCGCTAAAGTGGTCGCGTGCTTGGTTAACGCTCAAAAACTTCATTGGGTGCTGGTGGTTGTCTTTGATTAACTGCTTTTGCTCGCCAATGATTTGGTAAGCTAAGTAGATCCCGCCTTCAAATGATTCAATTAGTAGATTCATCACAAACTCCATTGCTGTACTAGATAGGTCAGTATCTGTATTACGTGGAGTTGGGGAGTAAGGTTCAAGAGTGGGCATAAAAAAAGCAGGCACAAGGCCTGCTTTTTAAGAGTTATCAACAAATGGCGTTGATTATCTCATCGTTACGAACTCTTCGCTGCCGGTTGGGTGAATTGCCACAACAGAGTCGAAATCTGCTTTGGTTGCGCCCATCTTCATTGCAACGCCGAAGCCTTGAATCATTTCATCAACAGTGAAACCGATGCCGTGTAGGCCAACGACTGTCTCTTCTTCGCCAGCACATACTAGCTTCATCTTACAAGGTTGACGGTGCTTGGTGACTGCTGTGTACATCGCAGTGAAGCCCGATGTGTAAACCTTGATGTTGTCTTTGCCGTACTTCTCTTCAGCTTCTTGAGTCGTTAGACCAATTGTGCCGATAGGTGGGTGGCTGAATACAACAGTAGGAACTAGGTTGTAGTCCATCTTCGCGTTGGTTTGACCGTTGAATAGACGCTCAGAAAGCTGACGACCTGCTTTAACCGCTACAGGAGTTAGCTCGATACCGCCTTCCATGATGTCACCAACACAGTAGATGCCAGGAACGTTAGTCGCTTGGAATTCGTCTACCTTGATGTAGCCACGGTCGTTAGTTGCAACACCCGTTGATGCTAGGTTGATAGCGTCAGTCGCTGGGTGGCGGCCGATAGCCCAAATTAGGTGGTCAACGTTTTGAGTGTTGCCGTTCTCAAGGTGCAGAGTCAGCGTGCCATCTGCTTCTTTCACTACTTCTTTAGGAACAGAGTGCGTGTGAAGTGTTGGACCTTCCGCTTCCATTACTTCAACCAGTGTCTCAACGATCATTGGGTCGAAGCTACGAAGTGGAGACTCTTTACGACAGAACAGGTGTGTTTCTGTGCCAAGTGCACTTAGTACGCCTGCGATTTCTACTGCGATGTAGCCCGCGCCGATAACAGCAACACGTTTAGGCTGCTCCATCAGGTCGAAGAAACCGTTTGAGTCGATACCGTGCTCTGCGCCAGGGATGTTTGGAATGGTTGGACGACCACCTACTGCGATCAGGATGTGATCAGCGGTGTAGTGTTCACCGTTAACTTCAACAGTCTTTTCGTCAACAAACTTAGCAAAGCCTTTGATTACGTTTATTTTGTTGTTACCAAGAACACGATCGTAAGATTGGTGGATACGACCAATGTACGCTTGACGGTTTTCAACCAGTTTGCCCCAGTTGAAGCCTTTTACGTCAACATCGAAGCCGTAGTCTTTTGAATATAGGTTGATTGCTTCAGCAACTTGAGCACCGTGCCACATAACCTTTTTAGGAACACAACCAACGTTTACACAAGTACCACCAAGGTCTTGAGCTTCGATAAGTGCAACTTTTGCACCGTGCATTGCTGCGCGGTTAGCTGATGCGATGCCGCCTGAACCGCCGCCGATACAGATGTAATCAAAATGAGTCGCCATTACTTTCTCCATTTATTGAAGGTTGTGGGTACAGTGAGCTCACTGAACACCTACGTCCTATAGATTCTTAAATTGTCTAATTATTATATTGAGGGTAGATTGGTTGAACTCAATCTCCCTGTTTAAAATTTATTCGTGTATGTCACAGTCTATTGAAGATTCTTCAAACTATGCCATTGAGTTTGAGATTACTCGGGTACGATCCACTCTACTTTGAAGTGACCGGTTGCCGGTGCAATTGCTTCCTTCAAGAATGGAAGAATCTCGTTCATTTGGCTCTCTAGCTTCCAAGGCGGGTTGATAACAATCATGCCTGATGCTGTCATGCCGCGCTCGTTAGTGTCTGGTGATACGCCAAGTTCGATTTGTAGAATCTTGTTGATGCCTAAGCCTTCAAGGCCTTCGATCATATCTTCGATGTCACAACGGTTTACTACCGGGTACCAAATTGCGTAGATACCGGTTGCCCAGCGCTTATGGCTTTGTGCAATCGCAGTCACCACATCGCGGTACTCTCTTGCTAGCTCATAAGGCGGATCGATAAGTACCAAACCACGACGCTCTTTTGGTGGCAGGCTGCCTTTTAAGCGTTGGAAACCATCTTCTTTGTAGATAGATACCTGACGATCGCGGTGGAACTCTTGCTCAAGCAGCGGGTGATCGGCTGGGTGAAGCTCGGTCAGAACCATACGGTCTTGGTCGCGCAGATGGGCACGTGCAACACGTGGTGAGCCTGGGTAGTAGCGCAGCTTGTCGCCGTTGTTTAGCGTTGAGATAGACTCAAGGTAGCTTTGAATGTCTTCAGGAAGATTTTGCTGATCCCAAACGCGAGCGATACCTTGTTTGTATTCACCGGTTTTTTCTGACCATTCATGCGTTAAGTCGTAACGACCTACACCAGAGTGAGTGTCATGATAAACAAAAGGCTTATCCTTCTGTTTCAAAGAATTAAGAATAAGGCTCTGTACGATATGCTTTACTACGTCGGCGTGGTTACCTGCGTGGAAGCTGTGGCGATAACTTAACAAATTAAACTCTCGTAACACTCTCGATTTAGAGTGTGGTTAGTGTAGGTGGGGTTAATCAGACCATTATAACCCTCAATGGACCATAAATTCTCGAACAATTCAGGAACAGTCGTTCGCAATATGTGGTTAGTTATTGGTTCTACTATTGAAATTTGCCTTATTGGGCACTATTTAATAACTATTCGCAGGTGATTTTTTTAGGGCGAACCTGAGCCTGATGACTGTAAGACGACCTCATTACAAAAAAGACGAAAGTCTCTAAAGCCAAAGGAATGTTTATATGTCTAATCCGCTATTAACCTTCACGGACTTACCTCCGTTTTCACAAATCAAACCTGAGCACGTTAAGCCAGCGGTTGAGCAAGTGATTGAAGCGTGTCGCAACAAGATAGAACAAGTACTTGAAGGTAATACTTCACCAAGCTGGGACAACCTAGTTGCTCCGATTGAAGAAGTGGATGATCGTTTAGGCCGTATTTGGTCACCAGTAAGCCACATGAACTCGGTTGTGAACAGCGACGAACTGCGTGAAGCGTATGAGAGTTGCCTACCAGTATTGTCTGAGTACGGTACTTGGGTTGGTCAACACAAAGGCTTGTTTGAGGCATACAAAGCGATCAAGGCGAGCGAAGCATTCTCGGCTTTAAACCGAGCTCAACAAAAAACCATTACAGACGCACTGCGTGACTTTGAACTGTCAGGCATTGGCTTACCAGCAGACGAGCAGCATCGCTACGGCGAGATCAGCAAGCGCCAGTCTGAGCTGGGTTCTCAATTTTCAAACAACGTACTTGATGCAACCATGGGTTGGAGCAAGCAGATCACTGATGTTGCTGAACTGGCGGGTATGCCTGAATCAGCACTGGCGGCAGCTCAAGCGGCGGCCGAGTCTAAAGAGCAGGAAGGCTACCTACTGACTCTGGATATCCCATCATACCTACCTGTGATGACTTACTGTGATAATCAAGAACTGCGTAAAGAGTTGTACGAAGCGTACGTAACACGCGCTTCGGACCGTGGACCAAATGCTGGTAAATGGGACAACACAGAGATCATCACCGAGCAGCTTAAACTGCGTCACGAGATCGCTCGCATGCTGGGTTTCAGCACTTACAGCGAAAAATCACTGTCGACTAAAATGGCTGAAACGCCAGATCAGGTTCTTGGCTTCCTGAACGACCTAGCAGTAAAAGCAAAACCACAAGGTGAGCGCGAAGTTGAAGAGCTGCGTCAGTTTGCGGAAAAAGAGTTTGGTGTTTCTGAACTAAACCTGTGGGATATCGCTTACTACAGCGAAAAACAGAAGCAGAACCTGTTTGAGATCTCTGATGAAGAGCTTCGCCCATACTTCCCTGAATCGAACGTGGTTTCAGGCCTGTTCGAGGTATTAAACCGAGTGTTTGGTATGTCGGTAACAGAGCGTGAAGGCGTCGACACATGGCATGAGTCAGTGCGTTTCTTTGATATCTTTGATGCGACAGGTGCACTGCGCGGTAGCTTCTACCTAGACCTATACGCGCGTGAACACAAACGTGGCGGTGCTTGGATGGATGACTGTCGTGGTCGTCGCATTACTGAATCTGGTGAGCTACAAACACCCGTCGCTTACCTAACGTGTAACTTCAACAAGCCAGTTGGTGATAAGCCAGCACTGTTTACTCATGATGAAGTCGTGACTCTGTTCCACGAGTTTGGCCACGGTATCCATCACATGCTAACGCAAGTTGAAGCGGGAGCAGTTGCGGGTATTAATGGTGTGCCTTGGGATGCCGTTGAGCTACCAAGTCAGTTCCTAGAAAACTGGTGTTGGGAAGAAGAAGCGCTGTCGTTCATCTCAGGTCACTTCGAAACGGGTGAAGCATTACCAAAAGAGATGCTAGAGAAGATGCTAGCGGCGAAGAACTTCCAATCTGCGATGTTTATCCTGCGCCAACTAGAGCTTGGTTTGTTCGACTTTACGTTGCACACAGAGTACGACCCAGAAGTGGGTGCTCGCGTACTAGAAACACTAGCAGACGTGAAATCTAAGGTGTCGGTACTGCCAAACCTTGATTGGAACCGTTTCTCTCATAGCTTTGGTCACATCTTTGCTGGTGGTTACAGTGCGGGTTACTACAGCTACCTATGGGCAGAAGTGCTTTCAGCCGATGCGTTCTCAGCGTTTGAAGAAGAGGGTATTTTCAATACTGAAACTGGTAATCGCTTCCTGAACAACATCCTTGAAATGGGTGGCAGTGAAGAGCCGATGGAGTTGTTCAAACGCTTCCGTGGTCGTGAGCCACAAATCGATGCGATGCTGCGTCATGCGGGTATCAGCGCTTAATTTTGTGCTGGTCAGAATGTAAAAAGAGCCTCCTTGTGAGGCTCTTTTTGTATCTATTTATCAAACAATTATGGGTTCACGTTGCGATTGATAGGGTTCTGCAATGAAATCAGTGTCTCTGTCGACTGCACTTCATCAATCGCCTGCAGCTTATCTATCAGTACGAACTGCAGCTCTTCAATCGATTTACACATCAACTTAACGAAAATGTTGTAAGCACCTGTGGTGTAGTACGCCTCAACCACTTCATCTAAGGCATTCAGCTTGGCGATCGCCGAGTGGTAATCTTTGGCTGCATTGAGGTTGATACCAATAAAGCAACACACGTCGTAACCTAGCTTTTTCGTGTTTACCACAACCTCGGTACGCTCAATAATGTCGGCCGATCTCATTTTCTCGATTCGAACGTGAATGGTCGCAGGACTAACGTCGAACTGCTTTGCCATCTCGGCATAAGGCGTACGAGCATCTTCCATTAAGGTTTTCAGAATGGCACGGTCTAGGTCATCGAGACGAGCGGTGGTTGTGGACATGCTTAACCCTTAGATTTAATGAAAATATATTGGCTAGAGTACATATCATAGCCAAGGGTGATAATATTAGCAGCAACGATGATGTTAGGGTGAATTCAGTGCGATTTTGGGTGTTATTTATTGCGATGTGTTGGAGCGTATTTGCTTCGGCTCAGACAAAAGATGTATTGGTGATCCACTCCTACCATCAAGGTTTTTTCTGGACGGATGATTTTCATAAAGGATTATCAGACGAGCTCGATCGCGATGGGCTGTCTTACCGTGTCGTTTATCTCGATAGCAAACGTACTCAAAACCCAGAATACCTAGAGCGTGTGTATCAGCTTTATCACACCAAGCTACAGCATGAAGAATTTGCAGCGATTGTCGTTAGTGATAACAATGCGCTCAACCTAATGAAGCGTCTTGCGCCTGATCTCAAGGGTACACCTGTCGTCTTTGGTGGCATCAACAATTTCTCCCCTGAAATGATCCAAGGTTTGAACGCAACGGGCATCACTGAAGATATCGACTTAGTGGGCAATATCGAGTTGGTTAAGCGTCTTCAGTCGACTGTAAAGAAGATCTACATTGTTACCGATCACTCGGTCACGGGTGAGGCGATTCGTTCTCAAATCGATCTGTTCATCAAAACCCACCCGGATTTTTCTGATCTCGTTGAGCACTATGTGCCGGATTCCTACCAAGAGTTAATGGAATTTTCTCAACGTGCTGACCTAGGCAAGAGCTTGCTATTTTGGGCCTATTACCGCGATGCGCAAGGCAGAGTGAGCAGTGATGAAGATTGGCGACAACTGAACATCAAAACTCAAATGCCACTGTATATGGTGCACGATCTAGGACTTGGCTTTGGTGCGATTGGCGGTTTAATTCAAAGTGGCGAAACGCAAGGACGAGACACCGGGCGCGTGCTATTGAATGTGTTGAATCACCCTAATGAGCCATTGCCGTTAGTGGTGGCTGGCGCACCGGAAATCAAACTCGATTATCAACAGATCTCTCGTTGGGATCTGGGCGCTGAAAATGAAGCCTCGGTGACATTCCTCAACAAGCCTAAGTCATTCTTAATGCGCTACCGAGACGAAATTCGCACCATCGGCTTAATGTTCCTAAGCATGTCGTGTGTTATCGCGGTGTTGGTGTATTACCTTAATCGCCTTAAGAAAAGTGAACGTGCCAGCCGACAAAGCCAGCTGTTACTGGAGTCAATATTCGACCAAAGCCTACAGTTCATGGGGATTCTTGATAAAGGCGGTGTACTGCTGTCGAGCAACAGTAAGCTGCATGAGCTTCTTTATAATCAAGGTTATAAATTGGGAACACCTCTCCAAGAATATTGGGAGGGTGCCGCTGGCGAAGTACTGAAGGAGTATTTTGCTGAAAGGGATGATTATCCAACCCTACGATTTGAGGCTGAGGTATGGTGCCGTGATCGTGGTGGAATGGTGCTAGATATCTCTTTAAAGCCGATGCCGAACAGTGAAGAGGACACCATTCAGTTCTTATTTGAAGCTCGTGATGTTACCTCGCGAAAGCTTGCTGAGAACAAGTTGTTCCAACGTGAAGCGAATCTCAAACTGTATTACGACAAGCAACCGGTGATGATGATTACACTGGATGTCAATAATCGCATTCAGCAAGTGAACCAGTTTGCTGAAGAGCTACTAGGTTATCCACTTGATCTGCTTTTGGGGCATCGCCCTAGAGAATTTTATGTGGATGAGAACGCGATGATTCCTCGTCATATCTTGTTGCAACCACAGCACAAAATTCGCGGCGTGTGGCGTCGTGATATCGAGTATCGTCATGCGGACGGTAGAACGATCTGGATTCGTGAAAATATTCGTCCATTGGTCGACTCGGGTCAGCTGTTGATTGTGGGAGAGGATATTACTGAAACCCGCGAACTTTCTGAAAAGTTAGAATACCAAGCGCGATATGACCTGCTTACAGACACTTTCAACCGCAACCACTTTGAGCAAGAGCTACAAAAGGCGCTGAAAGAGGTCGAGAGTCATATGAGAACTCATGCGATGTTGTTCTTAGATTTGGACCAATTGAAGGTACTGAACGATACAGCAGGGCATGAAGCGGGTGATGCCGCGATCTTATTTAGCGCTAATCTGATAGAAGATGTGCTTCCTTACAATGCTGTGTTAGCTCGGATGGGGGGAGATGAGTTTGCGGTATTAATCAAAGACTGTACTGAGCGAGATGCTGTCAATGTCTGTCACAGTATTATATCGATGATGAGTGAGAATCCATTCTTATGGGGTGATATTCACCTCAATCTTACTTGTTCTATCGGAATTCGATTGATTGACCATACTGCCGCTTCATCACAAATGGTGCATGCACAGGCGGATGCCGCTTGCCATGCCGCTAAAGAGGAAGGGCGAAATCGTTATCACCTTTATCATCTAGATGATGAAGATCTGCGCCGTCGCCATTTAGAAATGGAATGCGTTAACTTGGTACACGAAGCCTTAGCCAATGATCGCTTGGAGTTATTTGCCCAACGTATTCTTGGTCTAGAGGAAAATAGCAACAAAATGCACTTTGAGATACTGGTGCGGATCAAGAACGTCCAAGGTGAGTACATTTCACCGGGGATCTTCATGCCAGCCTCCGAGCGCTATAACATCGCGCATTTGATTGATCGCCAAGTCGTCAGTCAGACGTTGAATTGGTTGGAGCAACGCCCACATCTCGTTGATGATTTGGGGATGTGTTCGATAAACCTTTCTGGTCACTCGATGGGTAACCGAGAGTTTGTTGAATTCTTGATTGAAAGTTTGGCGAACTCATCAGTGCCTTGCCATAAGGTTTGTTTAGAGATCACTGAAACGGCCGCCATGAGTAATATGAAGCAGGCAATCAACTTCTTTACTCGAATTAAAGAGCTCGGCTGTTTGATTGCTCTGGATGATTTTGGTTCAGGCTTGTCGTCATTCGGATATCTGAAGGCATTACCCGTTGATATTGTGAAAATTGATGGCCTGTTTGTGCGTGATATTGATGTTAACGAGATGGATTATGTGATGGTTCGTTCTATCAATGACTTGGCCAAGCAAATGGGTAAGCACACGGTAGCTGAGTTTGTTGAAAACACTCAGATCATCGACAAGCTGATCGAACTTGGTGTTAACTACGCACAAGGCTACATTATTGGTCGACCTAAGCCGCTTGCGGAGCTCGTTGAAGAGTTACAACAAGAGCGAACGTTAGAGCATTTAGATTAAGCGAACCAAGCGACACTAATAACTTATAGCGCTACAAGCCTTCAGAGCTAATGGCTTTCAGAGTGAATAGTTTGCACCGCTAATATGTATTGTTGAGGCAATCAGGTAAACTGGTTGCCTCTTTTGTTTTAATACTACTGTCTGTTGGAGACGACCTTGCAACTACAACTGATTTGCGAAGATGCCACCCAAATCGATCATCTAAATGACTTAGCGACCCGTTGGAATTTATCTCATGATGAAAACAGCGATTTCGCTTTGGTATTGATTAGCGAGCGACTTGAGTTACGTAAAGTCGATGAACCTAAGCTTGGTGCTATCTTTGTTGATTTAGTCGGAGGCGCAGTCGGTCACCGACGTAAGTTTGGTGGTGGTAAAGGTCAGGCAATTGCTAAGGCAGCAGGTCTAAACAAAGGTGCGACACCGACTATCTTAGATGGCACCGCTGGTTTAGGGCGTGATGCGTTTGTGCTGGCTTCGTTGGGCTGTAAAGTTCAGATGGTAGAGCGACATCCAGTTGTGGCTGCATTATTGGATGATGGCCTGCAGAGAGCGCAAAAAGACCCAGACATCGGCGGTTGGGTGAGTGAACGTATGAAGTTGATTCACGCTTCAAGTCACGACGCGCTGGATAAACTTAGCAACGACCCTAACTTCGAACAGCCTGATGTGGTGTACCTCGACCCTATGTACCCACACCCAGAGAACAAGAAGAAGTCGGCTTTGGTTAAGAAAGAGATGCGTGTATTCCAATCTTTGGTTGGTGCCGATCTGGATGCTGATGGTTTATTTGAGCCTGCGATGAAGCTCGCATCAAAGCGCGTTGTGGTCAAAAGACCGGATTACGCTGCATGGTTAGACGAGCAAAAACCGAGCATGGCAATCGAAACTAAAAAGAACCGTTTTGATGTCTATGTGAAAGCATCAATGACTTAGCAGCACGCTAAGAAAGTTTCCCGTCATAAATACGATAAATTGCCATTTAACACTTGCGATAGTCGCGTTACGGATGTATATCTAACTAAGAATCATTATTATTCTTAGCTGGAGTTGTAGCATGGCTAAACGCTTTTGTAAGTTAAACCGTCGAGATATCACTGAACACCTAGGCGAGATCCACGGCTTGGTTACCCAACCTAAGTTTGTGTGTCGTTCTTGTGCGCGTTCATCGTCGGATCAAGCGAACCTATGCAAACCAACAGCAATCCCACCGATTGATTGTCAGAATAAACCCGTTGAAGAAAAAGTCGCGTGTGGTCTACTTGCCGAAACATTGCCAACTCCAGAAGTTTCTCTTATCGAGGTCATGGACAGCGCTGAGTCAACGGTACAAATCTTTGATCCTGCTATCGTAGAGACGGCTGATAAAGTTGCGTTGAAGAAAGCCAAGCTGAAAAAATTGATGGCGAAGGCGAGCGGTGATGAGAAAGCTGAACTCAAACAAGCGAAGAAAGCGGCGAAGAAACAAGAGAAGTACAACAAAAAGCTAGCGAAGATGATTAAGAAGCAACAAAAGCTGTTTAAGAAAAGCCAAAAATTGGAAAGCGACCTTGAACGCATCAACCTACAACTTGATGACGTCGCCTTCACTGAAACCAAGACTCAGGTAGTGAGCCACAATCATATCCACTGAAGTTAATTCGAAGAGCTTATTGCTACATAAATGATTTAAAAAGAGCGACCTACGGTCGCTCTTTTGCTTTCTGGGTATTATTTTAAATAAGAATCTTGCTAGTCAAATAAATCTTGTTAGCTAAATAAAGCTTGTCAGCTTAACGCGCTAGGCATTGCTAGCATCTCTCGCAACACGCTTCTTAACCCAAGTCTCGTTAACACACAAAGACAGCAAGATAACCCCACCACCAATGGAAAGTCGTACTAGGTCTACATCTCTATTCCAGATAAGGATATTCACCACGAGACCCGCTGGGACTAACACATTGTTCATCACGGCAAGTGCGCCAGCGTTTACCATGCACGCGCCTTTGTTCCACATAAAGTAACCCAGCCCTGAAGCAATTAAGCCGAGGTAAAGCAGGATTCCCCATTGAAGTGTGGTCGTAGGCAGTTTCTCTGGGTTACCCAATAGCATGAAAGCAACTGAAGCCACACACAGAGCGCCTAGATAAAAATAACCAAACACCGTGTGTTGAGGTAATTCAGTCGCTTCTTTTTCCATTACCACCTTGTAGCCGACCTGACCGATGGCAAAGCATAGGTTCGCGCCTTGCACGACAAGGAAGCCGACTAAAAAGTTTTCATTGATGCCCGCGAATTTAATAAACACTGCGCCTAATACCGCAATAGCAGCAGTCACTAGGTACCAAGGTGAGAACTGCCCTTTGAGAAAGTCATAAATAAGCGTGACATAAATTGGGGTAAAGACGGTAAACAAAAGGACTTCAGGAACAGACAGCAGCAAGAACGACTGATAATAGAAGCAATACATCAGCCCAAGCTGAATACCACCAATAGCCATCAATTTAGCGATCAGCTTACGTGAGACGCCACGAAACTTAAGGAAGGGAAGAAATACGAGACCCGCAAGGGCAACACGCATCAAAACAGAGAACCAAGCATCAACCTGACCAGCAAGGTAGACGCCGATCAGGCTAAAGGAGAAGGCCCATAGGAGGGTAACACCAGCTAAATAGCTCATAGTAAAACTTCGTTAATAAGATATGAGCTGTATGTTACCTAACCTTAAATCATTAGTCTTCTGAATCTCTTAGAGGCACGACCAGCATATCAACTGGAGAGGCGTTGATCAGTTGTCGTGTTGAAGAAAGCAGTTTGCTCCAGAAGTCTTGATGGTGACCACAAACCACTAAATCAACATTGAACTCGTTGATGGTGTCACACAGCTCATGACTCAGGTCGCCACTGCCCACTAAGGTGTGGGTGATCGGGTATTGAGCATGCTCAGCAAAGTTTTGCAGCTGAACCCGAGATGCTTCCATCGCGTTATGCTGAGTTTCCGCCATGTTGATATCGATTAGGCCGGTATACAGCTCGGCATAGTTAATATCGATATGGATAAAAGAGACTTTGGCTTCCAATGGCTTTGCCAATGCTACCGCTTTATCCACAATTAATTTGCTGTCTTCTGATAAATCGACCGCGACCAAAATATGTTTGTAACTCATATCGCTACCTCCTTTATTCATTGTCTGTTTAAAGATTAGCACTATGCGATGGCTTTTTTTGCTGAAGTGATCTCATATCCATCGTCTTGCGTACTGGTTCTTCGAATTGTTGGTTAAGTAATGGTCAGCGAGATATTCATTAAATAGTGATATAGTAGAGAAAACTAAGGTGTAATCAGGAGACTTTAATGCTGTCTAAAACAATGGTTGATCAACTCAACGATCAAATTAATCTAGAATTTTTCTCATCCAACCTATACTTACAAATGAGTGCTTGGTGTGAAGACAAAGGATTTGAAGGTGCAGCAGAGTTTCTGCGTGTTCATGCAGTAGAAGAAATGGAACACATGCAGCGTCTTTTCACTTACGTTAGTGAAACAGGTGCAATGCCAATTCTAGGTGCGATTGAAGCGCCAAAACATGAATTCGACAGCCTTGGTGCCGTGTTCCGTGAAACATACGAACATGAGCAAATGATCACTGAAAAAATCAACAAACTGGCTCACGTTGCTTTCACATCACAAGATTACTCAACCTTTAACTTCCTGCAATGGTACGTTGCAGAGCAACACGAAGAAGAGAAGTTGTTTAAAGGTGTATTGGATAAGCTAGAGCTCGTTGGTGAAGACGGTAAAGCACTGTTCTTTATTGATAAAGACCTAGCGCAATTGGCAAAAGATGGTTCATCTTCAATTATGGAAGCTCCTGCAGTTTAGGCTGTAAGAAAAAGACACTGATTATCTTTTTCTTTTGAGTCTTCCCTTGAAGATGTAGGGAGGAAAGGATGATCAGCGGCGACACTATTCTATTTGCACTAATGGTTGTGACATGTGTGAACTGGGCGCGTTATTTTACTGCGCTGAGAACACTCATTTATATTATGCGAGAAGCACATCCTCTACTTTATCAACAAGTAGACGGAGGTGGATTCTTCACAACTCATGGCAATATGACCAAGCAGGTTCGCCTGTTTAGTTACATCAAAAGCAAAGAGTATCACCATCATCACGACGAAGTTTTTACGTCGAAGTGTGATCGTGTAAGACAGTTATTTATACTCTCTTCCGCTCTGTTGGGTGTAACGTTGCTGTCTTCATTCATCGTTTAAATTCCAGATGAATTGAGTGATTAACTAGAACTCAGTTCGTTGAATCGGTCATCCATATTGGCTTATGGGAACTGGCCAGAATTTGCGCGAATGAACATCAATTGCAAAGTTGAAAATTGCCGTTAGAATAGCGAGCAATTAGTAAGGATGTGCTGTTATGCACATCCTTTTTTATTGGTGGCGTTATGGGCACAAGGCGTGCTTCGTGATGCAAAAGTGAAGAAAGCAGAACCGCAATGAGTGAAAAATTTGACGTAATCGTAATTGGCGCAGGTGCAGCTGGCTTGATGTGTGCAGCAGAAGCAGGCAAGCGCGGCCGACGAGTGCTCGTCGTAGATCATGCCAAAAAACCGGGAAGAAAAATCCTTATTGCTGGTGGCGGTCGCTGTAACTTTACTAACTATGATGTCACAGCAAAAAACTTTTTAAGTCAAAACCCCCACTTTGTTAAATCTGCACTGGCTCAATATACCAATTGGGATTTCATTTCGATGATCTACAAACATGGTATTGAGTTTGAAGAGCGTGATCACGGGCAATTGTTCTGTGTGAATGACCATAACTCAAAAGATATCGTCACCATGTTGCTAGCAGAGTGTAAGCAAGCAAAGGTTGAAGAGCGTTACCGTTGTGATGTTCATTCGATTGAGAAAACAGACGCTGGCTTCAAGATGCATCTCAACACCGATGAAGTTGAGTGTGATTCATTGGTGATTGCAACCGGTGGCCTTTCAATGCCAAAACTGGGCGCGACGCCATTTGGTTATAAAGTGGCTGAGCAGTTTGGTTTATCTGTGGTACCAACAACCGCAGGTTTGGTGCCATTTACTCTGCATAAAGAAGACAAAGAAGCCTTTGCTGAGCTTTCTGGCATCGCGATTCCTGCCGAGATCACCGCGCAAGACGGCACTTTATTCAAAGAAGCGCTGTTGTTTACTCACCGCGGTCTATCTGGCCCTTCGGTACTGCAAATCTCTTCATTCTGGAAAGCGGGTCAGTCGGTTTCGATTAATCTAGTACCAGAAGTGGATGTGGCGGAGTTACTGGCTAACTCTCGCGAGAAACACCCAAATCAGAGCCTGAAAAATACCTTAGCGAAAGCATTACCAAAGCGTTTTGTTGAGGTGTTGATTGACCGTAAAGAGCTTGAAGACAAGCCGCTCAAACAGTTCAACGAAAAGCAGCTAAATGAAATTGTAGAGCATCTAGAGAACTGGAAAATTGCACCCAATGGCACTGAAGGCTACCGAACGGCTGAAGTGACTTTAGGCGGTGTAGACACCAATCACCTCTCTTCAAAAACGATGGAATGTAAGACGGTTTCTGGCCTCTACTTCATCGGTGAAGTAATGGACGTAACAGGTTGGTTAGGTGGTTATAACTTCCAATGGTGTTGGAGCTCAGGCTTCGCAGCAGGCCAGTGGGTTTAGGTGTGTGTAGAGACAATAAAGTTTGTCTCTTAGCCAAATAGTTTGTCCCTTAAGGTGTTTTGGGACAATAGAGTTTGTCTGTAGTGAGCTTGGTTACTATGATGAAAGTAGGTGATCTTTACTGGATTGAGTATGGGACGTGGGCGGAAACTAGAATCGTTTAAAGATTTTGAACGAGCATTAAAGAATAAATACGGGATTGGGCAAGGTTTTAACTACAAACCTTGGCTTAGGATTCAGGATGTAAAATCCAAAGGTACACGTTCACTGATCTATGGTAGAAAGTCTCAACGAGAGCACCATATGATGTCTTCAATTGAAAGTGAGCATTTCTACCTTGCTGAGTTTTCAAATAGTGTGATTGATATTAGAGAGCAATTTCCACTTTTTCCTTTAAATTACACGCAAAAAATAGCTAAAACACTTGGTGTAGAACACCCTAAACACCCTCA
Organism: Vibrio sp. Evd11; assembly: GCF_900382755.1. Classification (NCBI taxonomy): domain Bacteria; kingdom Pseudomonadati; phylum Pseudomonadota; class Gammaproteobacteria; order Vibrionales; family Vibrionaceae; genus Vibrio; species Vibrio sp. Evd11. The sequence goes on along the minus strand of NZ_OSDX01000039.1, from coordinate 15,107 downwards.
ATCTAAAGAGCCTATTATCATGACAACGGATCAGTTGCTCACGATAGACTCCCCTCAAGGCACTATATATCATGCAATTTCTGTAAAACCCGAAGATGATTCGGGTGATCTACGTGTACTAGAAAAAATAGATATCGAGCGAGTTTGTTGGGAGTTACTTGGAGTTAAGTTCAGTTACTTTACAGGAAATGAACTAACGAGAGTTCAGAGCAGTAATCTTCACTGGGCCACATCCCCTTTTCGCGAAAACCCAACGAACTTTTCTTGTGAGCAAATTAATTGTGCTCTCTCTTTGATTAGCGCTGGGCAATACTTTATTGAAGACCTTTGTAATCAGATGACTTCAATGAATGTTACCTCTCATGATGACGCCTTGTTGATAATTCGTTTCCTTATAGCAGATAAATTTATCGATGTTGATCTATCGACTAATATCCCTGAATCCGGGATCATTGAGGTGAAGTATGTTGCTAAACAGCAAGGAGGTATTCTATATGGAGCTTCCTAGAAATAGCGTTTGGAGTGTGAATGACTCGGAGTTGCTCGAAGATGGTCTCTATCGTTTGTTGGATATTATGTTGGAGGTTGAGTCTATTGTTCTATACCCACTTTCAGATACGTCAACAACAGCTAAGCCAGTAGCAATTTCTCTGGATGGATTTATAGAACTTGCTTCAAATCACCAAGCTAAAATATCGCAGTATGCATTACCAAGCTATCTCTTAGTTGATGAAGACAGTGTTCCAGAGAATTACATTGTTAAACGTGACAAGAACTTTGAGTTGATTAAAGGGTTGATTGTCGATAGAGAGTTTCTCTTCGATTATGCGACAAGACAACGTTCTAGTTATTTGACACCGCATGCAAAGAAAGTCGGTACATACAGTAAAGCTCTAGCTAGATTACTGAGCTTATACTGGCGAAATGGGCAGGACAAAATGGCTCTCTTGCCCGCCTTTTCGAAAAGTGGAGGTTCTGGGCGGGAGCGAGCTCCAACAACGAAACCCTTGGGATCACCAAAACAACCAAGAACCATAGCTATTGATAGAGCAAACACATTTATTGTTAGTGATGGCGACAAGAAAAAATTCAAAAAAGCGTTAAAGAAATATTACCTCAAAGAATTAGGGCTGACGCTGGCAAAAACTTATGACAACTTGCTTAAAGATAGCTATTCAAAAGAGATAAAATTAGCTGAAGCTTGTGGTAGGCCTCCTTTAGTCCCAACCAAAAAACAGTTTAGTTATTGGCGAACAAAGCTATTTAGTAAAGAACAAACAATCAAACAACGAACCTCTGAGAATGATTACCTCAGAAATAAAAGAGGTGTGCTAGGCAGTATAATTGATAGAAGTTATTTGCCTGGATCTCACTTTGAAATTGATGCAACCGTTGCGGATGTGCACATCGTCTCCGAGTTAGGGTCTCAGTATGTCTTAGGACGCCCGACGATATATATCGTTGCAGACAGAGCAAGTCGAATGATAGTTGGTATGCATGTGTCACTCTATCATGCTTCATGGAGAGCAGCGCGCCAGGCACTAACGAATAGTTTCTTACCTAAATCTGATTACTGTAAGGGCTTTGGTATATATATACAGGATTCAGAGTGGCCTTGCGCCCATATCCCCAAAGAGTTGGTTTGTGACAATGGTGAAATGATAGGGGTACAACCCAAAAAAGCACTGACACCAATGACTCAATTATCATTTACTCCACCATATAGGCCAGACTGCAAAGGTGTGGTAGAGAAACGATTTGATATTATTAATAAAGAAGTACTTCATGAGTTACCAGGAACAACAAGAGGTGGCTTCGTTGTTCGAGGTCACCAAGACCCCAGAAAAGTTGCTTCATATACGCTTAAGGAAGTTACGGTTGAAATAATAAAAGCGATACTAGAACATAATCGTTCAATCCTAGATGGCTTAGCCTTTTCTAGTCCATTATTAATAGAGAATGATTTGGCCCCAAGCCCTCTGAATTACTGGAAAATTCATGTCGTGAAGCATAAACATGAGCTTCAATCTGCAAACTCTGATGAAGTGATAGCTCGTTTACTCCCTCCGGCTGAAGTCAGTATGACGCGAAGTGGGATTCACTTTAATGGGTTATATTACTCTTGCTCAGAACTTGAAGAGCGTGATTTGGCATCTGTAGCAAGGTCGTCCGGTCAATGGCGTTTAGAAGCTCGAGTTGATGAAAATACGACAAACCACATTTATGTACGGCTAGACAAAAATAAAGGTTTTATCCGTTGCGAACTTTTGCCTCGTAGTCGTATGTTTAGCAATAAATCCATGTTCGAATCAGATTTTATACAGGATTGGCTTGATTCAAAAAAAGAATTAGCTCCCATAAGCGTAGCTTCAATCGACGATCATCAGCATCGACAGCAAGTGACGTGCGATGCGAAGAAACGCAATAAAAACTCTGAAAAAATGACGTTTGCAGATAAAACAAAAAATGTCCGTCAGCATCGTAAGGATGAACTTGCTGCAACAACGAATGTGCTTACCTCTGAGAGCAATAATTCAGCCTTAATTGAAGTCTCAAAAGCTCCACTTACAGGTAGCAAGGTTATTCCTCTACCAAAGGGGAGAAAAAGAAGAACCAAAGGAGGCAAGTCATGAGAGTGGAGAGGGCAATCTATCATGATGCAATCCTACCTGAGCATCAAGGGAACCCATTAATAGAAGCTCTTCGACCAAAGAGAAGTTGGGAAGAGGTGATGGAGGAGTTTAGTAATTATCCAGATTATGCCGAAGATATTGCAGATGATAAAAACCCTTTAGTTCGAGATGAGTACTTAAATCGAATTGAAGAGATTAGACAGCCACTTACGGACTATGAAGCATGCTTTAGAGCGGTAGAAAGAGCAATCAAAAAGGGATACTCAGTTAAGAACCCACTCAAACCTACAACTGCACAATATTTACACTACTTGGTAGATGAAAGGCCAGATGTCGAACCACGTACTGGTTTTTTTCAACCTAAAGGTGATGGATTGACTCTGATCGGTGAAAGTGGTGTCGGCAAGACATCCATGATTGAGCAAGTCTTGGGTTACTTTCCAAATGTTATTGAACACGATCGATATCATGGTCAGACACTAGGACTGAGAAAGCAAGTGGTTTGGATTAAGGTTGATTGTCCTAGTAACTCAAGTGTAAGGGATTTATGCGAAGAAATATTATCTTCTTTAGATCTTGCTCTGGACCGAGAGAAAACTAAGCCAGCAGGGACGATTGGAGCTCTTGTTCGTCAGATGGAGCAATGCATTAAATCAAGCTTTCTTGGGATGTTAGTCATTGATGAGATGCAAAACCTTCAGTTCAAACGCACTGGAGGTGAAAATAACCTTCTTAAATTCTTACACAGATTGGTAAATAAATTAGGGATCCCTTTATTCTTTGTGGCAAATCCACCATTTGACCAGACATTAATCAAAGAGCTAAAAGCGGCCAGGCGTGCTGAAAGTGGTTATCATCACACTATGTCAGCCCTTGAGAAGGAGAGTGACTCTTGGAAGGCTTTCATAGGACAGCTTTGGAATTACCAGTGGACCAATGTATATACAGAGCTGAATGACGAACTAAATGATACGCTTCACAAACTTTCGGTTGGTAATATTGATATGGCAAGTCGTACATATCGAGAGGCTCAGCGGTTGGTTATTGGAAGTGATGATGAAAGAATCACTGTTGCTACACTTGAATCGGGTAATGCCGTTGCTTGTGGGTTATCACGACAAACAGCCGAAGTTCACAAGCTAAAAAGTACAGTTGCTTTGCCTAGCGGTAAGCAACGACGAATTAAGCAAGACGGGAAAGTCGCTGCAATAAACACTGATAAAACGGGTGATATCACAAAACCTCAGCACCCAGAGTTTTCAGCGCAACTCATAGAGCTTGTAGGTGCAGTTGATTTATTAAGCCGAATTGACAACCCGAACTTATTTCAGCAGGCGGCCAGTATGGATGAACCTATACGTTATTTAAGATCTCGTAAAGTCCTGTTAGACGATCCTTTGTTGGAGTTATCTTATAGTTGAGTTAGTTATCACTCTTTAAAAAGGGGTTGGTTATGTGGCTGCCTCAAGTGCTTCCTGATGAATCTCTATTTAGTCGAATATGCCGTTACTTAGCGCTCTCGGGTACGTCACGTAATCAGTCCTTACTGCGCTTACTGGGGGATGGAAGAGCAGCTGTTCATCCTTACCTGACCGCTCATTTAGCTAATCTTAGTCGATTTACTGAGGAATCGACGGGGAGCTTGCTGAGGTATCAGACATTACGTCCCTTATTTGCTTATTATTTGCCTCGATATAGCACTGGAATTAATGATGACTTTGCTAGCTCTAATGATTTAATAAGGGCTTGTCAGCTATCAACTTTTCGAGAAAGAGAGCATTTAGTCGCAAAATATTGCCCCGAGTGTGCACAAGAAGATATGCGTAACTATGGTGTTGCTTATTGGCACTGTACACATCAAATTCCTGGTCTATGGGCATGCTCAAAGCACAATACTTGGTTAGTTCAGAGTGAGCTTCCTAGTCGTTCTCATACGGATAGCCACTTTCTCCCGAATCCTAGTGTTCAGTCAGAAAGCTGTGGAAGTTTGGCGATGAAATTTGCCGAATATACAGAGCTAAAATTGAACGTAATTCGTAATGAACGAAGTAGAAAGGAAGTGTTTTCTGACTTGTATCGACGAGAGTTAAAAGGGAAGGGGGGCTTGACCAACGCTGGTCGGGTTAAAAGAAAAGCACTTGCGTTGGGGGTGTTTGAAGTATCAGCGCAATTGTCACCGCGTCCATCTTATCTATATCCTCGCTCTCGAACTGACTTTCGATACTTCTCATCCTTGCTTTTAGGTCAATACCCACAACATCCATTCAAGCACCTCTTGTTGGAGTTTTATTTGTCTCAATGTTTGTCTGATAAGATCTTTCATAACAATGTAAGCCCTCCCCCCTCTAAAGAACTTGAGTATGAGGAGTGTTGTTGTGAACTATTAAAATCAGGGTTATCCATGGCTGCAGTAAGCCGAGAAATTGGGAAAAGTAGATGCTACGTTAAAACTATCGCCTTGAAGTTTAAGATCCCAGTCAATTTAAAACCAAAAAAGATTACAGACAGACTAAAAGAATCCATCGCAAGGTTGGCTTATAAGGGCTTTCATCGCAATGTGATTGCTAAAAGGTTTGGTGTGTCGGTAGGTAGTATTGAATTAATTATATCAACAACCTATGGGTTGGTGGAGTGGCGGAGAAAGTGCAAGAGAGAATCGCTCAAGCGAAGGTACAAATATTCGATTTTTAAGTTCGTGAAGGTCTATCCAAATTCATGCCGGCAAGAAGTAAAGAAGCATTGCGAAGCTGCATTTTATTGGCTTTATCAGCATGATCCTGAGTGGCTTGAATTAGTTCTTCCGATTCCTCAGAGAGCGTACCATATTGATCGGGTGGATTGGGTGGCTAGAGACAAAGAGATTTTTCAGAAAGTGTCCGAGTGGATATTTGAAAATGGAAGGGCTTTGACTTATGCAGAGTTAGACCGCAGGTTAGGGGGGCATGGATGGCTAACTTCAAAACAACATAAACTACCAATAACTATGAAGCTTTTAAGGACACATAGGCAGCAAAATGAAAGCCATGAAGACGAGTAGGGAAGTGCATTGCTAAATCTTTAATTCAATTTCATATGTTTCATAAGGAGAGTGTATGAGCTGCAAACAATTAGAAGTTGGGGTGAAAGTTGCCAGAAGGCTACTAGAACAGTGGGGAGCGAGTCAGGAGGAAATTGATGTGATTTTGGGTGATGATGACTTGGAGGCTGCTACAAGAGTGAGTCATATCCTCAACATACATGCATCTCTTCGACAAATATTCAGCAATCCGGAGAATATTAATAATTTCATGGGTAGCGAAAACGGCAACGAATTTTTTTCCCAAAGAACTCCTCTTAGTATAATTGTATCGGGACGCTTATCAGACCTTGAGGATGTTCACCAAAACATCGAGAGTTTGCTCGTAAGGTGAAAATGTTGGCTTTCTAGGCTGGGACCTTACGTTAACCTAATTGATTTACTTCGAATAATGCTGAGCAGGAAGGCGTGCTTTTCTACATTTTTAGGAACTGATCATTGTTTGCTCAGTTTTTATAATAAATAATTGGTATATAAACTATATGCATAGAAAGGTTGTCATGTCCTATTTTCAAATTACCCCCGTTAACATTGAATCAAACCATAAGCTTCGAAGTCCTCAAGTTGAAGCTTATCTAAAAATACAGAACTACTTTGCTGAGAGTCCTAATGGAGAGGCTCTTGTTGTTTTGCCTACGGGTACCGGTAAGAGCGGATTGATATCAATTGCTCCATATGGGATTTGTAGTGGAAGAGTTTTGATTATAACCCCTGGCTTAGTGACAAAGCAGAGTATTCAGAAGACTCAAGAAGTTTTAGATGACAACTTTTGGGTAAACCTTGATGTGATTTTTAACCCTATACATCTACCTATTGTTTCTGAATACAGTAATGATCTTTCCGATGAACATTTGTTTGAAAGTAATATTGTGTATTCAAATATTCAGAAGCTATCGAGTGGAAGAAAAACAGGACTTTTGAATCGACCAATTGTTGATTCAGAATTTTTTGACATGATAATAGTTGATGAAGCTCATCATGCGCCTGCTGGAACTTGGCAAGAGGTTCTTAGTTATTTCCCTCAAGCTAAAAAACTTCATGTTACTGGCACCCCTTATCGAGGTGATAATCAACCAGTGCCAGGTGACAGAATTCATGAAACCCCTCTATCTGAAGTGATGAGGGATCGTTACGTAAAATGGTTAAGAAAAGAAACAGTCAACGCTCATCAGTTGCGCTTTACCGTAGCAGAAATGCCGGGGGTATCTTTAACAAAAGACGAAGTTTTACAGTTCAAAGATAGGGAATGGTTAGAAAAAAGCGTGGCTCTTTCTGAAGAATGCTCGTTAGATGTAATTGACAATAGTATTGCTCGATTACAGGAACTAAAAGCTGCCAGCCCTAAAGTTCCTCACAAAATTCTTGCTGTAGGTTGTAGCATAAAACATGCTGAAGACTTACTAAGATGGTATAAAGCTAGGGGGCTAGAGAGTGTCATCGTTCATAGCGATATGGAGCCCGAAGAAGTAGATTCTTCATTCCAGAAAATTAATAATCATGAGTGCCAGGTAGTTATCTCTGTCAACATGCTTATGGAAGGCTATGATCACCATTACCTTACTATTCTCGCTATGTTTAGACCATATCGTAGCATCAATGCTTTTGCTCAAGTTATCGGAAGAGTGCTTCGAGCTATTCCTGAAAATGAGATAACTGCCTTTGAAATAGATAATAACGCTGTCGTGATTTATCACGAAGAGACGGGCTTGAACTTCATGTGGGATAAATTCCAAAAAGAAGTTGATCGAGCTAAGCAACAGCGGGCCAGAGATTATACCGAGCTTAGCAGAGACTATTCTCAAAGGACGAGTAGCCTTGCTGGAATTGTTACTGACGATTCGTTTGTAAGTGATCAAGATTCTTACTTGAGTGATTTAGACTTTAATGTTCTTTTTGAACAAAAGCGTGCGGAAGTGAACGAAAAGGTTTCTAAAACATTAGAAGCTCTAAAGGATGCTGGTGTAGAAGATGACCAAATTGCAGTCATCAAGAGTAAACTTATTGAGACTGAAACCACCAAGATATCAGATGCTGAGATAGATCCTGCTCTTATTGAAAAACGACCTGATATCGCTCGAAAACAAATTAGAAAATTGTTAACTAAGAAGATTCAAGACGAGGTAGCTAATGTCTTGAGTGATTGTGCTTTAGGCGAAAAATCATTTGAATTGGCCCCTAAGTTTAAGGGTATAATCCCGCACCTGAAATTAGATACTCCAAATGATGGTCTTCTGGTTCGATACGCAAATTTGAAGTTAGCAAAAAAATTTGGTCCAGTTAACGGCCGAGATAACAAGGCTTTGCTACAATCATTAGACCTAGTACCGTTGCTTATGGATGAGCTTAGGAAAATGTTGTCATGTTAAATGAAAAAATACAAATTTTGACAGATAAGCTTATCGCTACCTATCTTGCAAAAGGGGTTCAACCAAGCGATATAGCTGATACTGTTTTCGAAGATAACTATGTAGATATGAGTTTATCTAAGAAAAAAAACCTATTAACTATGACCTTTACATTCGAGGAGTTGGATGATGAAGGACAATTGATTTTGAATGTTATGAGGTATACGTACAATGAAGCAAAACAACTTGATAGAGTTGAACAAAAGGTAGGGAAGAGCCGCTATAAAGTTCAATGGGATAGATATGATGACTTGATGAGTATCTTATCTGAATTATTGAGTTTAGTTCCATCTACAACTGCTAGAGAATCTTTAATTGAAACACTTCCTCAAGATTTGAAAGCCTTTACCAACAGTTCTATCGCTGCATAATCCCTTCAGAAGGAGAAGCTAACAGCTTCTCCTTTTGTACTCCAAGTGTTTTTATCAGGCAATATTTATAGAGCGCATTGCATTGTGTTACGTTTGAATCGAAGTTGCGTAGTTTCTTTCTAATTTTATTAACTTCGATGCTTTATTGTTGCTGTGTCAAGCAAAGCATTAAAAGTGTCTTATCAAGCTCGTCATCTTCGGGTTTAACTTTCAACAGAACTGCGACATAGAATCGACAAAATGTCGATTCTATGTCTACTAAATCAAGGTTAATGAAGCGACATAGAATTAACCAAATGTCGATTCTATGTCTAATTGAATTCCTCGGCAGTTGTTGCAAATTTTATATTCGTTGATAAAACCATTCTATCCCTTGTGAGTGATGGAGTAATGGTTCGGGGGGATAAGGTAATCCTATCTCACGTCAGGGCACAGAGATCTACGACCAGTCAGAGAACATTATAGTTTGGTCGGAAATGTACCTGTTCAAGCGACTTATAACTATACGATAGTAACCTTGCAACGATATTGAAGCACAGGAAAGAGAGATAGCGGTGATGGCCTTTCTATCCAATCTTGGTCATCAAAGTCATGGTGATAAGACTTCCTTAATTTTTGAGTACGATTTGTATAAAAGGTTTGGAGCTTTAGCTCCCCTGCTCTACATGCGGAAGGAGGCTGTCACTTTTGATATCTAGCACAATTTTGGCCAAGGGCGAGGTGAGTTTAGTATGGGGTAATAAGTTAAATATGATAATAAGTCCTTCAGACGAGTCTGCACATAGCTTTATTTTAAGGCATCATATTGTTTATGGTGCCTCGGATGTATCTAATATCGTAAGTAAAAGTGGATATTGGGTGAGGCAACCTGGCGTACTAGATTCTATAGTCCACCTGTATCAACAATATGAAGAACATCATCTTTTAGTGTTGGTTATGAATTCTCACATTGTTAAAGAAACTAGGGCTATTTTCAGTAATCCTCAATACTTTTTATCAAGGTTGAATGATACGTTTTATAAAGGGAGAGGGGCTTCTCAACAGTCTGGTTACTACATCATTAAGTTTTGTCCAGATTGTATACGTGCACAGATTAGGGAATTTGGCTTCGGTTATTTTAAGGCCTGTTGGTTATGTAGTGATTTTTGCGTTCAACATCATCAGACACTACAAAATATAGACTACCCACTTTTCAACCCTTATGATTATCTTCAAAAAATCTTATCAGGTCACTTTCCTGCCAGAATGCACTCTTACGAAATTCGTAGATACCAGATAGAAAAAACATTGCTCAAATTCGCTGTAAAGGCTTCCCCATGCTTAGCGGAAATTTTCCAAAAATGGATAAGGAAGCGCCTTCACTTGATTGATGAGAAAGTTGCTGGAGAATGTGGTGTTGATGATAGAGCTCGTGTTCTTGTGTGGTTACTGCATGATGATGGTCGTTTCCGTAACGCAGCACATGTTCATTTAGGCCTGATTCTAAAAGCGATACAAAAGGTCTATTCAAATCATTATTTAGACTTTATCAATACACATAGTAAAACCATTATTATTCCTTGCGGTATTAAGTCTCGAGAAACAGTGTTTATTCCGTTCATGGTTCATAATGAAAATGATTGTCAAAAATGCCTCGAGATCAATTGTTTCGCATCATGTTCTATCCCTGTGGTTTGCTCGATTGTTCAACAGAACTTAAGAGAAGAAATGAACCTATGTGACAAGATAATTTACAGAGAATACATAGGTCAGAATACAAGTTTCTTCTTTTCAAAATAGGAAGAAATAACCGGACGACGAAAATTGATTTGTGCAACAAGGTTGCGTGAGGAGGTTCCCGTCTTGTCACTTATTTCGGCTATACTTTACTTCATAAATAATGAAATGTAAGAGTGTAATTATGTTAGGGGCCGATGAGTATGAGTTTCCTTTTTTGCAACCTCAAAAACTTCCTAGCGTCCCTTTTATGGTTGTAGACCCGAGGGATTTACCTGATGAGTGGCAAGAAGCCTTTGAGCGTTTTTTGATTGGTGTTGCAGTCCCTCACCCTATTTACGTTTATCAACATGATTACGAAAGGTTCTGTTTACTCGTTAAACAGGGAGAAATACTAATTTAGGTAAGCTTTGTAAAAAAGGGAAGCATAAGAGTTAAAACATGCAACATGTAACTATGCTTTAAGAAGATAAACTTTATTGGATTACAAATGAGTCGTGGACGAAAGCTAGAGTCTTTAGATGATTATCGTAAGGTTCTACAATTAGTATGAGCCATTATGTAGAAGCCTCATATTAGCTGTGTGAGGGGCTGAGATATCAGCGTCGCATCAAAGTGTGAGCATTAGTTAGTTCTATTGCTTGCACTATGCCTCCTGAACCGTTTAGGGGCGCAAACGCTTTAGAGTCTTAGCACTAAGGCGTTCTTGCCCCAAAACATGGTGTGGTAACACGTCTCTGGACAGAAGTGCCTTAATGATGTTACTAATTTAGTAAAATGTAAATTACCTGAAGTATGGCAAAAATCGCTTAGCCTAGTGTTCAATCTTAATGGTGCAGATCATCATTATCAAAACTCATAATTAAGGACTTTGTTGCAATACTCAATCCCCTTTGTCCTTTGGCATGATCTAGCGACTTGATAGCTGTCGGGCATGCTAAGCTGCGTGAGTCTATTTAATATTGATAAGGAACTGTAAAGGTTTGGGAGTTTCATATTTAGCCCACGAGCTTCAAGCCCATTCCAAACTACTGTTAGCAGGAATGGGCGGATAAAGTCTAGCTCGGTGGTTTATTAGGTCAAACCGCTACAATAACGGAAGTAAAGTAGCCACTTTATGGCTCTCTTTACACTCAATGAGACTCGAACGGAACGCACGTAATAAGTGATTTAAAGTCGTTCATTAAACTTTCGTAACAGTTGTTTTCCACCAAAATGGATGCTGATATGTTGCGAAGACTCGCCACTTTGGGCATTAATTCTCCTTCGCTTACTTTCCATTGAATGTTGTATTCTGATTGAATTGGTAGCGTGAGCTGCTTCGATAGAATACCTTGCTTCGTTGGGAAGATGCCTGAGAAGTAGTAATTGTTTGAGGTACTAATAGGAATATAAGGCGTATCACCAATTTCGATTTGAAGTGCGGCCTCAATCATATTGAATCCAAACTGCTTCTCATACATTGGAACAATAACTGCCCCCGGAGTTCTTGCTGCTGACTCTAGGAAAACCAGTTCACCATTATCGAGCAGAAATACTTCCGTATGAGCTGGACCAGATTCAAGGCCAAGAGCACAAATGCAATCTAGAGCGAATGCTTTTAATTTGATTGCAAGTTCATCATTCTCCAGTAAAGGTATAGAGATGATTGGCACACCTTTTTGAAAGTCCAGATTCGGAGCGGTGTACTCGCAAGCAACATTGAAAACCACTTTACCTTCTTTTAGAAGCGTATCTACATGATACAGTCGGCCAGAGATGAATTCTTCATACTCATAACACTCATCACCAATCATATTGATCGTATTGGCAAACTCTGACTCTGATTTGATGATATACACACCGAGGGCACCGAGGGCATCGATAGGTTTTAGTACAAATGGAGTACCTACGCGTGAAGTAACTTCATCATATGATAAAGTTTTATCAAAGTGACCAAAATGAGGGACTCGAAGCCCTGAGGTTCTAAGAACATCCTTCATTACTGTTTTGTCTCTGAATCGACTGGCTGACGAAGGTTGAAGTCCGGCTAAACCAAGTGATAATCTCACTTCAGAGGCTGGGACCATGTAATCTTCGGATACACAAAACACACGTGTATCAAGAGCAGTTAAATTCAGATTTGACGCTAATTCACAGAGTTCAGGAAACGAGTTGTAGGTGATCACAACTTCCGCTTTCTCCTTAATGTGTGGAGCAAGTTTATCGAGTTCATTGCACTCAATAAAAACAAAGCAACGGTGATCACCTAGATATTCTGAAGAAATACTGTTAGTTTTAAGCGCGGTATTGATTGAGATAATATTCATTATTCTTTTCCTTGAGGCATAGGTAGGCTGTAATACCTATTGAAATAGCTGTGGAACCTAAAACAACGTTCCAAAGTGCCTGGTAGTTAATGAGGATTAATGCCCCCCCTAGAAGTGGTGCTAAAATCTCGGAGGCAGAGAAAGCTATCTGGTAAGACGCAATGGTCTTCCCATTAGTTAATGGGGTTACTTTTAGTAGTTCTTTGAGAATTGGCACAAAGAGAACAATTTCACCTAATGTCCATATTGCGGTTGAAAGATATAAATGCCAGTCAGTTTGGATGAGTTGTGCTCCACCAACCCCAACACCAATTAGCCCCATACCAATCAAAGACTTAACTTTGCCACTGATATTCTTCAACCACTTAGTCATTGGTACTTGCAAAATAGCAATGAGCACACCACTTATCGCAAACATATTGCCTAGCACGACTTCACTAAGTCCAACATCCTCCTTTAAATACAAGGCATACAGGTTTGGTATTAATCCAAAAGAAAGTAATGTTAGAAACAAAGCCAATAACAGAAATACATAGTCTGAGTAGCGACTTTGGTGGCTTCCTTCCACAGCTTGCTTGCCTTCTTTATTCGGTGAATTATTGGGTAAGAACGCAGTAGATACCAACGTTAGTGCACCTACTATCATGAAGTAATAGCTAAACAACGTATGTTCATACTTCAATACGTATCCAATAAGTGAGCTACCTGCTGCAACGCCTAAGTTCAATATAAGTCGGCGATGGGATAACCGAAGTTCAACTTCCTCTCCAGTATACTGACTTGTAATGACAGCTAGGTAGATAGTGCGTAATGATGAAAGTGAAAAACCTACCAGAAGCATTACACCGCAGACGAAAAAATAATTGTCTGTATTGAAACCTAGAGGCATAAACAGCCACATAGCAGCAAGCAACATACCGACAAGGCGAGGTTTTATGTAATCTGAAAGAATACCTCCCAAAAAAGAACCAAGTAAACCACCCACCCCCATCAAGCTCAGTGGCAACACCGTTTCTGAAACGCTATATCCTCGTGTTGAGAGATAAACTGCGAATAGGGCGGCACCACCTTGAATTAAGGAAGTAAAAGCAATTGGTAGGTATATTCCTGTTACTCGCATAAAACATTATTTCCTGGTGTAAACACTCGATCTTTGTCACATTGCCAATCTCTAAATCCCCAAAGGTGATCGGTGACAAATACGCGCTGTAACCACCTGCTTGGGCGGTCGTTCTCATCAAAGTGAGGTTCAAAGGCTGTTCTTGAATGAAGAGCAACACGGTTATTTATGAAAATGGCGGTCCCTTCTTCAACAACAAAGTTAAGTCCTACATCTTTAATCGCTTCTCTGAACGCTTCAAAAGCCTGAGATGCCTCTGAAGTAATGGGGTCAACCATATCATCGTAAAAAGCAGCATTAACTATTGGGCGTTCAATTGAGCCTTCAACCATAGGAACAGGATTAGTTTGGATATGCTTTTCCGGTAATACTTCACGCCAGCGTTTAGGTACACGGATGATAAAAGCTTTTGATTGAAGAACTTTTACTTGCTCATCGGTTAATCGTTTTAATGCAACGCGTGCATCTGATACCTGGGTGAAGGGAGGAGTATTAATTTCGTTTCGCAAGCCGCCGATCAATAGTCCTTTAGGAGTGCAACTGTCTTTGAAGATATACCGCATCGCAGAGTTCTCAATATGGTAATCAAGTGTTCTTCTTGAACCTAGCCCTGTGAACTTATTCAAGTCTGTCTTTTTTGGGATAAGGTTATTGACCAAGTTGAGGCTCTCGGTAGATATGGCATAAGGTTCACCAAACAACATAGCAAGCACGCAAAGCAAATTTTCGCTGACGCTTGTATTTTTACCTTCAACATTGTTTGGGCAAAAAGGTGTTAACGGTAGCTCTGAGTCTGTTGGCAAGTTTTTAAACACAATTGCAGCAGGAGGATGAAACGACTGCTCATAGTTAAATGCGGCTTCAAGTAGACTCTCAGGGAGGTGCTTGAAGAGCTCTTTTTTGAGGCCCTTCAAGTATTCATTATACCCATGCTTTGGATATGAATAATTAAGAAGAAGCGACTTTAAAAGATCCCTTTCACAATCCGAAAGCACTACCTCTTGACATTTTGTTATTATATTCATTTGTAAAAAACCAATTTTTATTTGTTAAAATATTGTCTCTCTTGTTGGGCGGGCGTTACCTTATTATGCGCATTGTAGATCTGCAACTATTTTTATAAAATTTATGAAATAAATTTTATCATTAAGTTTTTTTGTAAATGATAAATTGGCATTAATGAAGCTAAGAGCTTATTGAATCGTTTTCGATGGAGGTTTAAACCTTTTTAAGAAATGAGGCTTTGCGCTTGATGTAAAGAGAGGATATTCCAGCCCTTCGTACTTGATTATTCGACGATATACAGAGTCTCAAGCTTGGTCCAGACGGTAGCAGAAATTGTTGATGTGACTGTTCAAAGAGGAGAAGAGCCGGAGATATACAGGCTTACCCTGTTCCGTATGTCGCGTAAAATGTCAACTTAGATAATTGGACTCCCCAACCCTAAGTCCTACAATAGTAGGGTTCAAAATAATTT
>NZ_OSDX01000012.1:0-107303 GCF_900382755.1 Vibrio sp. Evd11 | reverse complement strand
TTTAGGTTCTGGCGCCGAGAGGTGTGAGAGTTCAAGTCTCTCCGACCGCACCATTATTGAATAGAACCCAGCTTTTTAGCTGGGTTTTGTTTTATCTGGAATATGTAAATCTGCAAGCCAAGTCACCAAGTATTCTCTCCTAAAACCTCACTTTTACTGCGTTTTTATTAGACAATGTCTGCTCCATTTCCTAACTGAGTATGACTACCTATGAAAACCCTCCCTTTAACGATCGGTTGCTACACAGATTCTCCAAGTAATAGCCAAGGTGTTTATCAAACTCAGTTAGATCTAGAAACGGGAACGCTGTTGCCTTTAGAACTTATAGCGGCCTGCACTAACCCCTCATTTGTGACCACGACACAACTAGGGATCTACACTGCTTCTGAAGTTGACCAAAAGACACAACCACAGCTAATTCATATACCGAATGCTGATTCAACAATAGCGTCAAATACTGGGCCAATTTCAGGAGATCATCCTTGTCATGTCGCGATAGATCCCCACAATAAGTTTGCTATTACATCGCAATATTCATCAGGGACATTCGATATCTTTAGTTTAAGTATCAATGGCAATATTGATAAACGGCTCAAAACACTCAAAATGGTTGGTTCTGGACCTAATGCAGAAAGACAAACGGGCCCACATGCTCATCAAAGCCTTTTCCTGAAGAACTCTCCGCAGTTTGTCACCGTCGATCTCGGAGCCGATCGAATCAACTTCTATTGTTTTGACGAAGAGCAAGAAGAGTTCCTTGATGAACCAATGCAATCTATCAAAGTGCGTGCAGGGAATGGACCTCGTCACCTAATATTTAACCAAGCAGAAGATAGAGCCTATGTGGTGTGTGAGCTCTCTGAAACGATATTGATTTTGGAAAAATCCTTAGGGGGGTGGGGTATTGTGGAAGAGGTTGATGTATTAGCAAATATGGAGAAAGGAGAAGCAGCGGCTGCAATTAAGCTATCGCCAGATGAGCAATTCCTTTATGTATCTTGCCGACATCAATCAAGAATCAGTTGTTTTAGAATAGACTCCGTCACTCAAAAGCTCATCTTTATGGATAGTTACGATGTTGAAGGTAAGTTCCCTCGCGACTTTCATATCACTAATGACGGGCAATGGCTCATCGCCGCAAACCAGCATTCCAACAACCTCACGTCATTCAAACGAAATATTGAGGATGGCTCCCTCATCTATACTGGATGCTCTTTAGCCATTGATGCGCCTGTTTGTGTGACGCAAAAGCACTAAGCACTAAGCACTAAGCACTATCATGAAATCAAAAAAGGAGAGCCTCAGCTCTCCTTCTTTTTATAACTAGATAATTTGGACTAACCAATCACAACCCTAAAGCGTATTTAAGTACCTGTGATTTAATCGGCCCTGAGTTTTCTGCTAGCTTTAGTGCAGCATTACGCACAAACTTGAGCGGGCCAATATCATTACTGAACGTTTTGTAGAAAAAGTCCATGCCACTTTGCATCATTAGATTGTCACCTCTTCTGATCACTTCATAGCGTCTCGCCACAGATTGATTCAATTCACCTTTCTCTTTGGTGATATCCAATAGTGCTGCCACATCTTTAAAGCCCAAGTTAACACCCTGCCCTGCTAGAGGGTTAATCGTATGTGCAGAGTCCCCGACTAGAATACAATTATTCTTCGAGTATGATTGAGCATGACGTCGAGTCAGAGGGAATGAGCCCGAGTTCAACACTTTCACATCACCCAGTTCTTCAGGGAAGCTAGTGATAACTTCATTACGTAATTTTTCTGGGCTCATCGCAGAAAGTTGCTTAATACGAGATGGCGAGTCATACCATACTAAAGAACCCTGCCCCACCTCTTTGCCTTCAGACATTAGCGAGCACAATGGAAGGAATGAACGAGGCCCACTCGGTAAAAACTGTTGCCAAGTAATATCTTGCTGAGGAAGTTCTGTTTCTACATTGATAAGCATGCAGTGCTGTCGGTAATCCCAAGCTGTAATACCAATCCCAGCTTGCTGACGAACGACTGAATTTGCACCATCAGCGCCAATCACCCATTTCGCTGATAACTGAGTACCCGACTGAAGTTTCACGATATTGGTTTCGCCAAATTCAATCGTGTCCAATTTCTCTGGGCATAACAGTTCTAAATTGTCATAAGTATCAAACTGACCCCATAAACCCAATTGGATTAATCGATTCTCAACGATGTAACCTAAACGAGGTAAATCAAGAGATGTGGCATCAAAACGTGTACGACACTCTGGGTGCTCCCAAGTTTCCAAACGTTTGTAAGAACAGACACGCATTGCAGCGATGCTTTGCCATGCACCCAGCTCTTCAAGCAAATCAACTGAAGCCTGAGAAATTGCTGATACACGGATATCCATTGCTTGTGAGTCATCATAAGCTTTTGGAGCAAAGCCTTCGATCACGGCAACATTCAGTCCTTGTTTAGCAAAGCCGATTGCAGTCGCAGCACCAACCATGCCACCACCCACTACTACAATGTCGTAACTGTTCATATTTTGTACTTATCATTTTGATTCTTTGACTGTTTTCAATTGTACGTTTTCACAACTAACTTGTAACCAAAAACCTTATTCGAAAAAAGGGTTACCCCTTGCTGTACCTAGCGTTAACGATAATAAAAACCACTACCGAAGAGATTTTATCAGACTACTAGTCAGTCGGTTTTGAAACCAGTACAATACGCGGCTTGCTGCCAGAGCCAGTCATAAAAGCTGAACGAGTTAATATGACAAACGGCACTTGCAGATGAATACTGGGCGATTTGCTCCCTTAAATTAAACTAACGATCGAGCGAACAAAAAATGAGTAAGAAACTGCTAATTAAAACTTGGGGCTGTCAGATGAATGAATATGATTCATCAAAAATGGCTGACCTGCTTAACGCTGCAAATGGCTATGAGCTAACTGAAGTACCTGAGGAAGCAGATGTACTACTCCTGAATACTTGTTCTATTCGTGAAAAAGCGCAAGAAAAGGTATTCCACCAGCTTGGTCGTTGGAAAACGCTCAAAGATAAAAAAGAAGGTGTGGTGATCGGTGTGGGTGGCTGTGTAGCAACTCAAGAAGGCGACCATATCCGTCAACGCGCACCTTATGTTGACGTTATCTTTGGCCCTCAAACATTACACCGTCTGCCAGAAATGATTAAGTCATCTCTGTCTAACGAAAAACCTGTAATGGACATCTCATTCCCTGAGATCGAAAAATTCGATAACCTTCCAGAGCCAAAAGCAGACGGCGCAACGGCGTACGTTTCTATCATGGAAGGTTGTTCTAAATACTGTACTTACTGTGTTGTGCCATATACTCGTGGTGAAGAAGTTAGCCGTCCAATGGATGATGTACTTTACGAAGTTGCACAACTTGCAGAACAAGGTGTACGTGAAGTAAACCTACTTGGCCAAAATGTAAACGCATTCCGTGGTCCAACTCACGAAGGCGACATCTGCACATTTGCAGAACTACTTCGCCTAGTTGCGTCTATTGATGGTATCGACCGTATTCGTTTCACAACAAGCCACCCGCTTGAGTTCGGCGACGACATCATTGAAGTTTACAAAGACACACCGGAACTAGTGAGCTTCCTTCACTTACCAGTACAAAGTGGCAGTGACCGCATTCTAACAATGATGAAGCGTCCACATACGGCAATCGAATACAAATCTATCATTCGTAAACTGCGTAAAGCTCGCCCTGATATTCAAATCAGCTCTGACTTTATCGTTGGTTTCCCAGGAGAGTCTAAGCAAGACTTCCAAGATACGATGAAACTGATCAAAGAAGTTGATTTCGATATGAGTTTCAGCTTTGTTTTCTCTCCTCGTCCAGGTACACCGGCTGCAGATTACCCATGTGATGTGCCAGCACAAGAGAAGAAAGATCGTCTATACGAGCTGCAACAAACGGTGAACACTCAAGCTATGCGTTTCTCTCGCCTAATGTTAGGTACAGAGCAGCGTATTCTTGTAGAAGGTCCTTCAAGAAAGAACCTAATGGAGCTTCGTGGCCGTACTGAAAACAGCCGTGTTGTGAACTTCGAAGGTTCTGCTGACCTAATCGGCCAGTTCGTAGATGTGAAGATCACTGAGGTTTACACCAACTCACTACGTGGTGAACTGGTTCGTACAGAAAAAGACATGGGTCTACGCGTGGCAATGACTCCAGCAGAAATGATGGAAAAAACTAAACGCGAAGATGAGCTAGGTGTAGCAACATTTACGCCTTAGTCAGATAACGTTTGAGAACAAAGCTCAAACGAAAAGCTTGAAATTACTTAACTAAGTGACCATCTTAGAAATAGGGAATCACCATCAGAAGCCCGGTCTAAATCGGGCTTCTTGCTCTTTTTTTTATTTAAGAGTGAGTGGCACAAAATGAGAGGCTAATTTGAGCAATAAAATCGTTACTTTAGAGATCAACCTAGAACCTGCCGACAACCTACGTTTGGCAAGCTTATGTGGTCCATTCGACGACAATATCAAACACCTTGAACGCCGTCTTGGCGTTGAAATTAATTACCGTAGTAACTTCTTCACCATAGTAGGCAAGCCTCACACCACAGCGGCCGCTCTAGATATCATCAAGCACCTCTATGTAGAAACGGCTCCTGTCAAAGGCAACGTGTCCGATATTGAACCTGAACAGGTTCACCTCGCGGTCACCGAGTCAGGCATTTTGGAGCAACATGTAGAGTCTGAAATCGACTACGGCAAAGAAGTGACCATTAAGACTAAAAAAGGTGTTATCAAGCCACGTACACCCAACCAAGCTCAATACTTGATGAACATGGTCACTCATGACATCACCTTTGGTATTGGCCCTGCTGGTACAGGTAAAACGTACTTAGCAGTAGCGGCAGCGGTAGATGCTCTTGAACGCCAAGAAGTTCGCCGAATCCTACTGACTCGCCCTGCCGTTGAAGCGGGTGAGAAGCTTGGTTTCCTTCCGGGCGATTTAAGCCAGAAAGTCGATCCATATTTACGTCCACTTTACGATGCGCTCTTTGAGATGCTTGGTTTTGAGCGTGTTGAGAAACTGATTGAGCGTAACGTGATTGAAGTTGCTCCTCTGGCTTACATGCGTGGTCGTACACTGAATGATGCATTTATCATTCTAGATGAGAGCCAAAACACTACGGTAGAGCAGATGAAAATGTTCTTAACCCGTATAGGTTTTAACTCTCGCGCTGTTATCACAGGTGATATCACTCAAATCGATTTACCTCGTGGTGCGAAATCAGGCCTACGCCACGCGACTGAAGTGCTCAGTGACGTTGATGACATTAGCTTTAACTTCTTCATGTCTGAAGACGTAGTTCGTCACCCTGTGGTTGCTCGTATCGTCAACGCGTACGAGAAGTGGGAAGCAAAAGACCAGAAAGAGCGTAAAGAGTTTGAACAACGTAAGCGTGAAGAGCGCGAAGCTAAGCTTCTTGAGGCTCAACAAGCCGTTACGACACAATTAGCAACACAAAATAGCTCTGTAATTGCAGAACAAGGTGATAAATAGATGTCTATTGAACTAGACCTGCAAATAGCGGTCGAAAATGAGCAAGGTCTTCCAACCGAACAAGATATTCAGCTTTGGTTGGATAAGACAATTCCTCAGTTTCAAGAGAATGCCGAGCTCACCGTTCGTATTGTTGATACAGAAGAGAGCCACCAGCTCAACCATGACTATCGTGGAAAAGATAAGCCAACTAACGTGCTGTCTTTTCCATTTGAAGCGCCACCAGGAATGGAATTAGATCTACTGGGTGACCTTATTATCTGCCGCCAAGTTGTCGAAAAAGAAGCAGAAGAGCAAAATAAGCCTCTGCTAGCACACTGGGCTCATATGGTTGTACATGGCAGTCTGCATCTGCTAGGTTATGATCATATCGAAGATGATGAAGCTGAAGAGATGGAGTCACTCGAGACAGAAATCATGCAAACTATGGGCTTTGAAGACCCTTACATTCTAGAAAAGTAAATTGACTCTAGTAACCTAGATTGCAGAGAAACAAGAACTCATCGAACCTGTTATTTTCACAGGAATCTGAGTTTTAATGTGTGCTATCACACTTCTGATAGCGTTATTTTTTGAGAAATCATGAACGAAGGTAACCCCCCCACTTCTGAGGGAAGTAAAAAATCTGAAGGTCCGAGTAGAAAGTCCTTCTTTGAACGTCTAGGCCAAATATTTCAAGGCGAAGTTAAAGATCGCCAAGAACTTGTGGATGTTATCCGCGGTTCTGAAATCAATGACCTAATTGACCACGACACTCGCGACATGCTCGAAGGTGTTATGGAAATTTCAGAGATGCGAGTACGCGATATCATGCTGCCTCGCTCTCAAATGGTTACAGTTGAACGCACCGACGATTTAGATACGTTGATTGCGCTTATTACTGATGCTCAACACTCTCGCTACCCAGTGATCAGTGAAGATAAAGACCATGTTGAAGGCATTCTATTAGCGAAGGACCTACTTAAGTATTTGGGTTCAGAAAGTGCCCCATTTGATATCGAACAAGTGATTCGCCCTGTCGTGGTTGTTCCTGAAAGTAAGCGAGTTGATCGCCTGCTCAAGGAGTTCCAAGAAGAGCGTTACCACATGTCTATCGTTGTTGATGAGTTTGGCGGTGTTTCTGGCCTGGTAACCATTGAAGATATCCTCGAAGAAATCGTTGGTGAAATTGAAGACGAATTCGACGATGAAGAAGAAGTAGATATTCGTAAGCTGAGTAAGCATACCTTCGCTGTTAAAGCTTTAACCACTATTGAAGATTTCAACGATACGTTTGAGACCTCTTTCAGTGATGACGAAGTGGATACAGTCGGCGGCATGGTAATGACAGCATTAGGTCACTTACCGGTTCGTGGCGAAATTGTAGAAATCGAAAACTACCATTTCAAAGTGACTTCAGCTGATAACCGTCGTGTGATTCAGTTGCAGGTAACGATACCTGACGAACAACCTCTTCCAACTATCGAAGAATAACAACTTCTCTCTAAAGAGATGACAGAAATTAGATGACTAAACTATTTAATCATCGCCTATTACGGCCGCTTGCGGCCGTTTTTGTTGGCGCTATAACTACCCTTTCATTCGCTCCGTATTCAATATGGCCTCTTGCTATTCTCAGCCCAGCGTTATTGCTTTTACTGATCAACAATCGCTCTCCTAAAAGTGCGCTTTGGATTGGTTACGCATGGGGCTTAGGCCAATTCACAACAGGTATTAGTTGGGTATACGTCAGTATTGATGGCTTTGGCGGAATGCCTCTGGCTGCCAATTTATTCTTAATGGCATTGCTTGTTGGTTATCTTGCGATCTACTCAGGTCTATTTACTTGGAGTTTAAACAAATTCTTTCCAAGCAATAACCTAAGCCGATTTTTTCTTGCTGCCCCTGCACTATGGTTAATCTGTGATTGGCTACGCGGTTGGGTAATGACTGGCTTCCCGTGGTTATGGCTAGGTTACAGCCAAATCGACTCTCCACTAGGTTCATTCGCACCGATTGGTGGTGTCGAGCTTGTGACGCTAGCGATTATTGTGTCGGCTTCTGCACTCGCTTATACGATCATCAACAAAGCATGGAGTGTCGCTGTCATTCCTGCTGTTGTATTTAGCACGGGTTTTGGTCTTCGCAATGTCGATTGGGTAACGCCAAACCCTGAGAAAACAACGTCAGTGGTATTGATTCAAGGCAACGTCGATCAAGACAGCAAATGGCTACCTAGCCATCGCTGGCCAACCATGATGAAGTACACAGACCTAAGCAGAGAAAACTGGGACGCCGATATCATCATCTGGCCTGAAGCGGCTATTCCAGCATTCGAAGTTGAGATTCCATCTTTCCTACGCAACTTAGATAGCGCAGCGAAGATGAACAACAGCTCAATCATTACTGGCGTGCTGAATCAATCTAAAGATAAGAAGTACTACAACAGTGTTCTTTCACTTGGTGTGAATCCATATGGTGAGTACAGCTACGATCCAGACGAACGCTACCATAAGCATCACCTGTTACCGTTTGGTGAGTTTGTTCCGTTTGAAGATATCTTGCGCCCATTAGCACCTTTCTTTAACTTGCCAATGTCATCATTCAGCCGTGGCGACTTTGTTCAACCAAACATCGTGGCAAATGGTCGTCATCTAGCGCCTGCATTGTGTTATGAGATCATATTTAATGATCAAGTTAGACAAAACGTAACAGATGAAACTGACTTTATTCTAACGCTCTCTAACGATGCGTGGTTCGGCCGTTCGATTGGACCATTGCAACATATGGAAATCGCACAGATGCGTGCTCTGGAGCTTGGGAAGCCGCTAATTCGCTCTACCAACAATGGTGTAACGGCAGTAACGGATCACAAAGGCAAGATCATCAAACAAATACCGCAGTTTGAAACGGCAGTGTTGAAAGCTGAACTCATTTCAACGGATGGTCAAACCCCTTATCACGTGGTCGGTACTTGGCCGCTGTATATCTGGGCATTGCTGAGTTTGGTGGCGGGCTGGTTTATGAGAAGAAAAGACTAGATTCGAGATTCGAGATTCGAGATTCGAGATTCGAGATTCGACGGAAAGTTGTTGAGGGTTGGCTAATTCAGTCAACCCTTTTTTATTGCTGCGGTTTAATATGGTTCAGGAACTTATGGCTTAAGCGCTTTACGGCTAAACCCTGTCGAGCCACATTTAATACACGGAATAATCGTCGTTGGGTGGTTATATTCGGTTTGATGCCCACACTCATCACAAACGAGTGTACCGAGTCCGATAACCTCTTCCGCTTGATACAAACCTTGATGTTCTAAGTCTTGAAACAGTTCAACCCATTCCACCTTAGTGCGATCAGTGATATCCAAAAGCCCTTGCCAGATAGAATCTGTGATCATCAAATAAAATGGACCACCTTTACTCTCTTCATAGCTTTCGGAAAACTCTTTTAAATCCGATTTCACGTAAGCGGAAATCAACGACAGCTCGTCTTTGGTCATGTCATTGGCTGCTTTCGCATACTTACCTGACGTTTCTATTTTGTTGTTAAGCTCTTCAGGACTATGCTTCAGCGTTTCTATCACCTCTTCGACGACTTCTTCATAGAGTGCTTTTTTCTTCGGCATAACGACCTCCTTAAGATGACCAAGCTTTATCTTAGTGAACTGACCTTAAGTGAAGCGACCAGTTCCTAACAAACAAATGCAATTCATACCCTTAAGTATAGCTGTCCTAAGTAATTCGGTTGAATTTACGCAATCAACCATGCTGCAACTGCAAGTATGAAGGGTATAACTATTGTTGTACTAAGCTCCTTTAGGTATTCTATGACGATCTGTAAGATTCTGTTCTAACCGAACTCACAAATTCCAAGATAACCGGATACCATCGATGCAAGAACAATATAACCCGCAAGAGATTGAACAAAAGGTTCAACAACACTGGGATGACAGCGAGACTTTCGTTGTAAGTGAAGACCCAAATAAAGAAAAATTCTACTGTCTTTCTATGTTCCCGTACCCAAGTGGCCGACTGCATATGGGTCACGTGCGTAACTACACCATCGGTGATGTGGTATCTCGTTTCCAACGTCTACAAGGCAAAAACGTAATGCAGCCAATCGGTTGGGATGCATTCGGCCTACCTGCAGAAAACGCAGCTGTAAAAAACAACACAGCGCCTGCTCCGTGGACTTACGAAAACATCGAATACATGAAAAACCAGCTTAAACTTTTAGGCTTTGGTTACGACTGGAAACGTGAATTCGCAACGTGTACACCTGAGTACTACCGTTGGGAACAAGAGTTCTTCACAAAACTCTACGAACAAGGCCTAGTTTACAAGAAGACTTCTTCTGTTAACTGGTGTCCAAATGACCAAACTGTACTAGCGAACGAGCAAGTAGAAGACGGTTGCTGCTGGCGTTGTGATACTCCGGTAGAACAAAAGAAGATCCCACAGTGGTTCATTAAGATCACTGAGTACGCTCAAGAACTGCTAGATGATCTAGACAACCTTGAAGGTTGGCCTGAAATGGTTAAAACCATGCAGCGCAACTGGATCGGTCGCTCTGAAGGTGTTGAGCTATCTTTCGCTGTTAACGGTGAAGAAGCGCCACTAGAAGTTTATACAACTCGTCCAGACACACTAATGGGCGTATCTTACGTTGGTATCGCTGCGGGTCACCCACTTGCAGAGAAAGCGTCTAAGAACAACCCAGAGCTTGCTGCATTTGTTGAAGAATGTCGTAACACCAAAGTGGCTGAAGCTGAACTAGCAACGATGGAAAAGAAAGGTATGGATACTGGCCTAACGGCTATCCACCCTCTTAACGGTCGTGTTGTTCCTGTTTACGTAGCTAACTTCGTTCTTATGGATTACGGCACAGGTGCTGTAATGGCGGTTCCTGCTCACGACCAACGTGACTACGAATTCGCAACTAAGTACGGCATCGATATCATCCCAGTAATCAAGCCAGAAGATGGTTCTGAGCTAGATGTGTCTGAAGCGGCTTACACTGAGAAAGGTGTACTGTTCGATTCTGGTGAATTCGATGGTCTTGCATTCCAAGAGGCATTCGATGCAATTGCTGCGAAGCTTGAAGCTGAAGGCAAAGGTAAGAAAACAGTAAACTTCCGTCTGCGTGACTGGGGCGTTTCTCGTCAGCGTTACTGGGGTGCTCCAATCCCAATGGTAACCACTGAAGATGGTGAAGTTCACCCAGTACCAGCAGACCAACTACCCGTTATTCTTCCAGAAGACGTGGTAATGGATGGCGTAACTAGCCCAATCAAGGCGGATAAGTCTTGGGCTGAAACCACATTCAATGGCGAACCGGCTCTACGTGAAACTGATACGTTCGATACGTTCATGGAATCTTCATGGTACTACGCACGTTACTGTTCACCACAAGCTGACGATATTCTAGATCCAGAGAAAGCAAACTACTGGTTGCCAGTTGACCAATACGTTGGTGGTATCGAGCACGCATGTATGCACCTGCTTTACTCTCGCTTCTTCCACAAGCTTCTTCGTGATGCGGGTTACGTGACATCTGATGAACCGTTCAAGCAACTTCTATGTCAAGGCATGGTTCTAGCTGACGCGTTCTACCACACGAACGAGAAAGGCACGAAAGAATGGATTGCTCCAACTGACGTGACTATCGACCGAGACGCGAAAGGTCGCATTGAAAAAGCAATCGACAACCAAGGCCGCGACGTTGAGCACTCAGGCATGATCAAAATGTCTAAGTCTAAGAACAACGGTATCGACCCACAAGAGATGGTAGACAAGTACGGCGCTGATACAGTACGTCTATTCATGATGTTTGCATCGCCGGCAGACATGACGCTTGAGTGGCAAGAGTCTGGCGTTGAAGGCGCAAACCGCTTCCTTAAGCGTGTTTGGAAACTGGTTCACGCTCACTCTGCTAAAGGTGCGGCTGAATCTGTTGACGCTTCTGCGCTGTCTGGTGATCAGAAAGCACTTCGTCGTGATATCCACAAGACTATCGCGAAGGTAACGGACGATATCGGCCGTCGCCAAACATTCAACACTGCCATCGCTGCGATCATGGAACTGATGAACAAGCTAGCGAAAGCACCTCAAGAATCTGTACAAGATCGTGCAATTCTTGATGAAGCGCTAAAAGCAGTGGTTCGTATGCTTTACCCAATGACTCCACACATCTCTTACGAAATGTGGAT
This sequence comes from Vibrio sp. Evd11, assembly GCF_900382755.1. NCBI lineage: Bacteria > Pseudomonadati > Pseudomonadota > Gammaproteobacteria > Vibrionales > Vibrionaceae > Vibrio > Vibrio sp. Evd11. Next base: position 95,579 of record NZ_OSDX01000012.1, on the reverse strand, counting down.
TGCATTAGGTGAATCAAACGTAGACTCAGCAACATGGCCAACTTTCGATGAGAAAGCGCTAGTTGAAGACGAGAAGACTATTGTTGTAATGATCAACGGTAAGTTACGTGCGAAACTAACGGTTGCTGCTGACGCGACAGAAGAGCAAGTTCGTGAGCTTGGTCTAAACGATGAGAACGCTAAGAAGTTCCTAGATGGTTTAACTATCCGTAAAGTTATCTTCGTACCTGGCAAGCTTCTGAACATCGTAGCTAACTAACATTGGCTAACTAACTAGTTGCAGATTAAAGCGAACTATCTTTAGTCTGCACATATAACTACTGAAGCGAACTTATTTTGTTTTCAGTAGTCTTTAGACAGGGTGCAACATTGCCCTGTCTACTTATTTAAGTGCTTTAGACTCAGAACCCTACGATTCAAAAGCTCTAAAGCCTTTAAATAAGTATTCTACCTTCATGAGAGCCATCAAATAATGCGCCTGATTTCACTATCTTCATTGAAAGTTACTATTGTTGTTTTAACCGTTAGCCTGCTAAGTGCCTGTGGTTTCCACCTACGTGGTGATTACTCCGTACCAGAAGAACTCAACAAGATCTCTGTGACCAGTTACGACCAATACAGTACGTTCACACGTATGATGAAAGGCCAGCTGCGTATGAATGATGTAGAAATTGTGCCACCAGCTGAGAACACACCTAACTTGCACATTATTAGTGAGAGTGTAGGTGAGCGAACGCTGTCTCTATACCAAAACACTCGTGCAGCAGAAAAAGAGCTGACGTTCCGTTCTTCATATCGAGTAACCATCCCCGATCTAGGTTCAAAAACATTCTCAACCAGCGTAACCCGCAGTTACCTTGATAACCCATTAACAGCACTCGCAAAATCGGTTGAACGAGACATGATTGAAGATGAAATGCGTAAGCTTGCGACAAGCCAGATCCTTCGTCAAATGGCTCGATTGAAAGCGAACATTGCAGCCGGTAGCATGGACCTACAAGCTCTGGAAAACGTTCAAGTAAAAGAGCTAGAAAAGCAGTACAACATCAAGAACATCGAAATTGACGACGTTGAGATCGACGCCAATGCAGCACCAGATGCTGAGCCTAGCGTAACGGTTGAGCAATAGGTTTATTCGATGCGTATTTTTGCCGATCGTTTATCTGAGCAACTTGCTAAGCAGTTAAGCAACGTTTACCTAATTTTTGGTAATGAGCCTTTGCTGCTGCAAGAAAGCCGAGAAGCGATTCAAAAAACAGCCAAAGAGCAAGGCTTCGAAGAGCGTCACCGTTTTGCGATTGACAATAGCCTCGACTGGAATCAAGTCTATGACTGCACTCAAGCATTAAGCCTATTTTCAAGTCGCCAGATCATCGAACTTGAGCTGCCTGAGTCTGGGGTTAACGCTGCGATAGCGAAAGAGTTACTCGCAATTTCTGAGCATATTCACAACGACATCTTATTGATATTGGTTGGCACTAAGCTGACGAAAGCCCAAGAAAATGCAAAATGGTTCAAAGCACTCTCGAATCAAGGGCATTGGGTAAGCTGTTTAACTCCTGATGTCAGCCGCTTGCCTCAGTTTGTCCAAGCGCGTTGTCGTCAGGTTGGCCTATTACCTGATCCAGAAGCGATTCAAATGCTGGCTCAATGGCACGAAGGCAACCTCTTCGCCCTAACTCAAAGCCTTGAAAAGCTCGCTCTTCAGTATCCTGATGGAAAACTCACGTTAGTCCGACTCGAAGAGTCACTCAGCCGACATAACCACTTTACACCATTCCATTGGAGTGATGCGTTATTGGCAGGCAAAGGTAACCGTGCACAAAGAATTCTGCGTCAGTTAGAAGCCGAAGGTGTCGAACCCGTCATCTTACTGCGTAGCATACAACGTGAGCTTGCTCTGCTATTACAAATGCAGCAACAAATGAAACAGATGCCAATCGGGCAGGTTTTTGACAAGCACCGTATATGGCAATCTAAGAAACCTCTTTATAACGCAGCGCTAACAAGAGTTTCGATTTCTCGATTACACTCCCTGTTTGCGTTGCTCACTCAAGCTGAATTGATGACAAAAACCCAATATGAGCAGTCGCCTTGGCCACTAATTCATCAGTTAAGCGTAGAGTTTTGTATCCCTTCCGCTTCTATACCGTTTCACGCATAAAAGCGTGTTATATTCTAGGGTCAAAATACCCTAAACAAAGCTAAATTCAGATTAAAGGAACACCCAGTGTTACGTGAAGAACTAAAAGACTTTCTTGCAGACAAAGCCGACGACATGAAAGCAGAATCGATTGTAACTATCGATGTAGAAGGCAAATCAAGTGTGACTGATTTCATGATTGTTTGTACTGGCACTTCTAAGCGCCACGTTGCCTCTATTGCACAACATGTCGCAGATGAAGTAAGAAAAGTAGGTCTACAACCGCTAGGTATGGACGGACAAAAAGAAGGCGAATGGGTTGTCCTAGATATGGGTACGAGCATGCTGCACGTTATGCAAGAAGAGCATCGTGAGCTGTATCAACTAGAAAAGCTTTGGAGCTAAGCGTTGAAAATCCAACTGATTGCTGTTGGCACTAAAATGCCAAAGTGGGTTGAAGAAGGCTTTCAAGAGTATCGCCGCCGCTTCCCTCACGACATGCCATTAGAGCTCATTGAGATCACTGCAGGTAAACGTGGCAAAAATGCCGATATTGCACGTATTCTTCAAAAAGAAGGTGAAGCGATGTTGGCAGCGGTTCCAAAAGGCAACCGTATTGTCACGCTCGATATCCCAGGTAAAAAATGGGATACACCACAGCTTGCTGAACAATTAGAAAGTTGGAAGTTGGATGGACGCGATGTGTCCATCCTCATTGGAGGGCCTGAAGGATTAGCCCCTGCATGTAAAGCAGCCGCGGATCAAAGCTGGTCTTTGTCAGCACTGACCTTACCTCATCCATTAGTACGCGTTATCATGGCTGAAAGCTTGTATCGAGCTTGGAGCATCACTGCTAACCACCCGTACCACCGAGAATAAGCGTTAATGTTACGTAAACGTAGCCAAATCCGTGACTACAAAGCAGAAGCACGACTATTCACTAGCCGTGCTTTTGTTGCGTTTATAGGGATCATAGTAATGATGACTATGTTGGTTGTTAACCTGTATAACATTCAGGTCAACCAGTATCAGGACTATAAAACTCGATCGAATGACAACCGAATAAAGGTTGTGCCTATCGCGCCCAATCGCGGTCTGATTTACGATCGAAACGGAGTACTCCTTGCGGAAAACCGCCCGGTTTTCAACCTAGAGATCATCCCAGAAAAAATTAAAGACATGGATGACACGCTCATCCGTTTGCAAACCTTAATTGAGATTCCTCCTGAACGTATCGAGCGCTTTAATCGTGATCGTCGTAATTCACGACGCTTTAAGTCGGTACCGATTCTTAATCAGCTCACTGAAGAACAAGTGGCCGTTTTTTCAGTCAACCAGCATAAATTTCCAGGCGTAGAAGTCACCGGAACTTTAAAACGTTTCTATCCTTATGGTGATGTTCTCACCCACGTAATTGGCTATGTCTCACGAATCAACGATCGCGACATGCAACGTTTAGTTCGAGAAGAAAAAGACGCCAATTATCAAGCAACTCGTGATATTGGAAAGCTCGGTATTGAGCGCTATTACGAAGACATGTTGCACGGAACTGCTGGCTATCAAGAAGTTGAAGTCAACAGCCGCGGACGCGTAATTCGCACACTCAAATTTGTCCCTTCAGTACCGGGTAAAGATATCGTGCTCAATCTCGATATCAAACTGCAGACGTACGTGCACAAATTGCTCGACGGGCGCAGAGGTTCAGCTGTCGTTCTCGATCCTAAAGACAATGGTGTATTAGCGATGGTATCAAGCCCAAGCTATGACCCGAACGCCTTCGTGCACGGTATTTCATCGAAGGGTTACAATGCTCTATTGCAGGATAAAAACCGACCTTTGGTTAACCGGGCGACTTTAGGTATATACCCACCCGCTTCGACCATCAAACCTTTCATTGCTGTTGCAGCATTGCAAGAAGGTGTCATTACACCGAACACGATACGAAATGACCCAGGTTATTGGAAAATACCTAATTCAAAAACCAAACCGTTTCGTGACTGGCTTCGCTGGGGACACGGTAAAGTTGATATCGTCAAAGCAATTGAAGAGTCTGTTGATACCTTCTTCTACCAAATATCCTTTGATCTGGGCATCGACCGCTTATCTAAATGGATGATGATGTTCGGTTTCGGTGATTACACCGGTATTGATATCTACGAAGAAAGTAAAGCCAACATGCCAACCCGCGAATGGAAAATGGCGCGACATCGTGTGCCTTGGTATCAGGGTGACACCATTCCCGTTGGTATTGGACAAGGTTACTGGACAGCGACACCCATGCAGATTGCGAAAGCGACCTCGGTATTGGTTAATGAGGGTGAAGTAACAGCACCTCATCTATTGCGCTCAACCATAGAGAACGGTCGTCCATTCGATGAACAAGTTCTTTCGGAAATCGAGACCTATCCACCAGTAACAGGTGTAAAACAGAAGTATTGGGATATTGCCCAAGAAGGCATGAAGCTGGTAAACCACGGAAAAAAAGGCACGGCAAGACGCTCATTCCAGAAGATGTCTTACGTCTCTGCCGGTAAATCCGGTACCGCACAGGTATTCGGCCTGAAGGAAGATGAAGAGTACAACGCAGACGAGATTGCCGAGCATTTACGCGATCACGCCCTCTTTACTGGTTACGCTCCTTTTGAAAACCCTGAAGCAGTGGTCACCATTGTTTTAGAAAATGCAGGTGGTGGTTCATCCAATGGTGGCCCAGTAGTAAGAAGGATTTTAGACCATATTATCCTTGCAGAAGATTATGAAAGTAAGGCAATAAAATAATGAAACTTGACCCTTCAACTGGACGAAATAGAGCCTTATTCGAACGGCTACATATCGACCTGCCACTATTGCTCGGTATTCTGGTTTTAATGGGCTTTGCCTTATTGATCATGTATAGCGCAAGCGGCCAAAGCCTTGCGATGATGGATCGCCAAGCGATGCGTATGGCTCTGTCTTTAGGTGTAATGATCTTCTTGGCTCAACTCTCACCACGCACTTATGAGAGCTTAGCTCCCTTACTATTTGCAGGCGGCGTTATTTTGCTACTCGGAGTACTGTTCTTTGGTGAAGCTTCTAAAGGTGCACAACGTTGGCTGAACTTCGGATTTGTTCGATTCCAGCCCTCAGAGCTACTAAAGCTTGCAGTTCCTTTAATGTTGGCTAGGTTTATTGGTAAACGTTCACTACCACCGACTTTCCAAACCCTTGCGATCTCCTTGGTGATGGTGTTTGTACCCACCATTCTCATCGCTAAACAGCCCGATCTAGGAACGTCAATCCTGATTGCGGCCTCTGGTATCTTCGTTATCTTCCTTGCTGGTATCAGCTGGAAAATAATTATGAGTGCAGCGATTGCACTGGGTGGATTCATCCCGATCCTGTGGTTCTTCTTGATGCGTGAATATCAGAAAGTACGTGTAAGAACCCTTTTTGATCCTGAATCAGATCCATTAGGTGCGGGCTACCACATCATTCAGAGTAAAATTGCGATAGGTTCTGGTGGTGTATCCGGAAAAGGTTGGTTACAAGGCACGCAATCACAATTGGAGTTTATTCCAGAGCGACACACTGACTTCATCTTTGCAGTAATTGCCGAAGAATGGGGCATGATCGGTATTTTGTTTTTGCTCGCTATCTACCTATTCATTATTGGACGTGGTTTATTTCTGGCGAGCCAAGCGCAAACGGCATTTGGCCGAATGATGGCTGGCAGTATTGTACTGAGCTTCTTCGTTTATATTTTTGTAAACATTGGCATGGTAAGTGGCATTCTACCTGTAGTTGGAGTCCCTCTTCCGCTAGTCAGCTACGGCGGCACCTCAATGGTTACTCTCATGGCTGGATTTGGTATTTTAATGTCGATCCATACACACAGAAAAGCATTCTCAAAGGCAACCTAATTGATGTCTATTAAAGCATTCCCCCTAACAACATCTTTGGTCAATGAGCTGCCAATCAAAAAAATGCTGTCTATCGTCAGCTTGGCGGTTTTGATTAATGGTTGCTCTTCCCAAGAGCAAAAAGGCCGTTACGACATTGATTCAGATATTGCGCCAGATGTGCCAATCTCAGTCGAGCACCTAGAGGACGCTCACCCTCAATATGAACCTTACAGCTTAGGTGGTAACACTAACTACACTCTACGTGGTGAAGACTACAAAATCGTAAAGAAGACCGAAGGGTTTACCGAGAAAGGAAAAGCCTCTTGGTACGGTAAGAAATTTCATGGCCATTTAACCTCAAATGGCGAGATCTACGACATGTATTCGATGTCAGCAGCGCACAAAACATTGCCCATTCCAAGCTATGTAAAAGTGACAAATACCGATAACAACAAAACGACGATTGTTCGTATCAATGACCGAGGCCCATTCCACGAAGGCCGAATCATTGACCTTAGTTATGCAGCAGCTTACAAGCTCGATGTATTGAGAACAGGCACAGCAAATGTTGAGATAGAAGTCATTACTGTAGCTATGCCAACCGACGCAAATAAAAAGGCCGCTTTGCCGCAATTTATTATTCAGGTTGCCACATCTCCGCATGAAGATAGAACCGAGAAGTTAGCCAAAGATCTAGGCGAAAAGCTAGCTGTAGCAACGTTCTTGCAGCCAAATGACGACAACTACCGTCTGATGCTTGGCCCATTTCATGACTATGCTCTGACTCAAGAGAAATTAGAACAAGTTAAGCTAATGGGTTACCCGTCAGCTTATATAAAAAAGCACACGCTAACTCGCTAATTAATCTAACAGTTACTTCTGGTAATCAGCGCTCTGGTGTGACAGAGTGATTCTGTTAATATATGAATAGTTCACCAAATAATTGCATTCAAAATGATTAAATCTAATAAACTTGTTAAATCGATTTTTGCTACTTCTGTTGCTCTTTCTGCAACGATAGCTACATCGTCATTCGCCGCTCCTATTGTTGTACCTGATGCACCTCAAATCGCCGCTAAAGGTTTTGTTCTGATGGATTACCATTCAGGCAAAGTACTAGCAGAGAAAGAAATGAACACTCAGCTTTCTCCAGCAAGTTTAACCAAGATGATGACGAGCTACGTGATTGGCCAAGAGCTTGACCGTGGTAACATCAACTTAAACGACGACGTTGTCATTAGCGAAAACGCTTGGGCTAAAAACTTCCCAGACTCATCTAAGATGTTCGTTGAAGTGGGTACAACGGTTAAAGTTGAAGAACTGAACCGTGGCATCATCATTCAATCAGGTAACGATGCTTGTGTTGCAATGGCTGAGCATATTGCTGGCTCTGAAGACGCATTCGTTGACCTAATGAACGCTTGGGCAAGCTCTATTGGTATGAAAGACACGCACTTTGCTAACGTGCACGGTCTAGACAATCCAAATCTATACTCAACGCCTTATGATATGGCTCTACTTGGTCAGGCACTGATTCGTGACGTCCCTGATGAGTACCGTATCTACTCACAGAAAAAATTCACTTACAACGGCATCACCCAGTACAACCGTAACGGTCTGTTATGGGATAAGAGCATGAACGTTGATGGCATTAAAACTGGCCACACGAGCAACGCAGGTTACAGCCTAGTAAGCTCAGCAACAGAAGGCAAAATGCGTCTTGTTGCGGTTGTGATGGGCACGAAGAATGCGAACGCTCGTAAAACAGAAAGCAAAAAGCTACTGAGCTACGGTTTCCGTTTCTTCGAAACAGTGGCACCACATACTGCTGGCGAGACATTCGTTGAAGAAAAAATCTGGATGGGAAATAAGGACACAGTTGCTCTAGGTGTCGACGAAGATACTTTCGTGACTCTACCTCGTGGCCAAGCGAAGAACCTAAAAGCTAGCTTCGTTCTTGAAAAAGAGCTGGAAGCACCGATTAGCAAAGGCGATGTTGTAGGTAAACTATTCTACCAAGTTGATGGTGAAGACGTTGCTGAATACCCGCTACTTGCACTTGAAGATGTAGACCAAGGCAGCCTATTTAGCCGTCTATGGGATTACCTAGTACTGCTATTCAAAGGTTTATTCTAAACGAGTCAAACGTTTGTTCTAGCAATACATAAAGTTCTTGTATAGCTAACCTAATGAGTAAATTACTTATTTACGCATTAACGAACCAAAAGCCGCCATGTGCGGCTTTTGTTGATCTTGAGTTCGGTGATATTTACACGTAGTATTCCGCCTTATTACTCGTGTCTGTTGACCGAACACGCTTTTTATCGACATTTCGCCAATTTGCGAGAGTCTAGCCTTTTGGAGCTAATCATGAACATCAATTCTGATGCAAAACTAAAAGACCTCTTAGAGTTCCCTTGTTCATTCACTTACAAAGTAATGGGCTACGCTAAGCCAGAGCTTACAGAGCTAGTGCTAGAAGTGATCCAGCGTCATGCTCCTGGTGACTACAGCCCAACACTAAAACCGAGTGCGAAAGGTAACTACCACTCTGTTTCAATCAATATTACAGCGACTTCTATTGAACAAGTAGAAACGCTATACAAAGAGCTGGGCGATATCGAAATCGTTCGTATGGTTCTGTAATCGACGATTACGCATGGAAAACAGCGGCTTATTGCCGCTGTTTTTGTTTGAAGCTCCCTATTGGACTCAAAATCATTCAACTTAATTTTCAATAAATACAAAGAAAGTTGAAAAACCTTGCAGTCCGTCTGTAGTTAGAATCATGTTTCGCGTTTATAATGCGTTCACTTTATTAATCCTTGAGGGAGTGCAGCTTTGCAAAATAAGCTAATCGTAAAAAAATTAGGCCGTCAGGATTACGAACCTGTGTGGAAAGCCATGCATAAGTTCACAGACGAACGCACAGAAGAAGACGTAGACCAAGTTTGGTTGGTTGAACACAACCCAGTCTTCACTCAAGGACAAGCAGGCAAAGCCGAGCATGTACTAAATGCTGGTGATATCCCTGTCATTCAAAGCGATCGCGGTGGCCAAGTGACTTATCACGGCCCGGGCCAGTTAGTCGCTTACTTTTTGATTAACATCCGCCGCAAAAAATTCGGTGTACGTGATTTAGTGACTCATATTGAGAACCTCGTAATCAACACTCTGAAAGCTTACAATATAAATTCAACTGCCCGACCTGATGCTCCTGGTGTCTATGTCGATGGCAAGAAAATCTGTTCACTCGGATTACGTATTCGACGCGGCTGCTCATTTCATGGGCTTGCACTCAACGTCGATATGGACCTGTCTCCGTTCCTACGCATTAACCCATGTGGTTACCAAGGTATGGAAATGGCGCAGGTAAGCCAGTTAGGCGGACCCAGTGAATTAGAAAGCGTTGAGCAACAGTTAATACAAGAGCTAGTAGAACTACTCGGCTATGACCAAGTAGACATTCAAGCCACCAGTAACATTACAGCAGAAGCATAAAATCATGAGCAAACCAATCCAAATGGAAAAAGGCGTTAAATATCGTGACGCTGACAAAATGGCATTAATTCCCGTAAAGAATATGCCTGCTGAACAGAAAGAAGTTCTACGTAAGCCTGCATGGATGAAGATTAAACTTCCTTCAGACAGCCATCGTATTCAAGAAATCAAATCAGCAATGCGTAAAAACAACCTGCACTCAGTTTGTGAAGAAGCGTCTTGCCCTAACCTAGCCGAGTGTTTTAACCACGGCACGGCAACGTTTATGATTCTTGGCGCTATCTGTACTCGTCGCTGCCCGTTCTGTGATGTTGCCCATGGTCGTCCTGTTGCTCCTGAAGCAGAAGAGCCGAAGAAACTGGCTAAGACGATTAAAGACATGAAACTGAAGTACGTTGTAATCACTTCAGTTGACCGTGATGACCTGCGTGATGGTGGTGCTCAGCATTTTGCTGACTGTAACCGTGAAATTCGCGAACAGAATCCAAACATTCGCATTGAAACACTGGTTCCAGACTTCCGTGGTCGTATGGACGTTGCGCTTGATCTGATGAAAGACAACCCGCCAGATGTTTTCAACCACAACCTAGAGACAGCGCCACGTCTATACCGTAAAGCTCGCCCAGGTGCGAACTACAAGTGGTCTCTTGATCTGTTGAGAAAATTCAAAGAGCAACACCCAGACATCCCAACTAAATCAGGTGTGATGATGGGTCTTGGTGAAACGAAAGAAGAGATCGTTCAAGTATTGAAAGATCTTCGCGAACATGGCGTAACGATGCTGACACTAGGCCAATACCTAGCACCAAGCCGTCACCACTTACCAGTAGAACGCTACGTGCCACCTTCAGAGTTTGATGAGTTGAAAGAGATAGCTCTTGAACTAGGCTTCACTCACGCAGCTTGTGGCCCGTTTGTACGTTCTTCTTACCATGCCGACTTGCAAGCTCAAGGTATGGAAATTAAGTAATCACGAATACTTAAACCAAAATTAAAAAGGCGCTGAACTGTATGTTCAGCGCCTTTTTTCTATCGATCAAAACAAGCTTGTTCAATACAAAAACAACAAAGCCACCCATTAAGAGTGGCCTTGACTGCAAATCTAATCATCTAGATGTTAAATGGTCTACTAACCAAATGAAGCCCAGATAACTGTTGCCACCAAGATTGGGCACACGAACTTCACATACATTGGCCACACTTTACCAAACCAACCAAGCTGAAAGTCAGGGCAGCCATGTTCAAGCTCTTTCACTTTTGAAGCTCGACTCCACACCCAGCCACCAAACAGGCAGAACATCAGTGCTGCGACCGGTTGAAGATACTGAGTCGCTATCATCGCAACCATGCCAAACATCGCGGCAAAGTTGTAAACAATGACCACACTGAACAATGCGATGGCACCACCAATCACCCAGCTTGTTGGCGTTCGTCTTGTATTGAAACGCTCACTCACTAGCGCTACAGGTCCTTCCAGCATCGAAATTGAAGAAGTAAGAGCAGCTATCGTTAGCAACAAGAAGAAGACAATCGCGAAGATCTGACCAAGTACGCCTAAGCTATCAAACATCAAAGGCAGAACCGTAAATACCAGCGTGTCAGAGCTCAATAGTGAACCATCTTCAGCGTAGATTTGAACACCCTTCTGCATCGCAACAAACATTGCTGGCATAACCACTAAGCCAGCAATAAAAGCGACAGCGGTATCAACCAAGGTTACGTTCATCGCCATTTTTGGTAGGTTCTCTTTCTTGCTTAAGTAAGAACCGTAAACCAACATAGAGCAGCCACCAATGGTTAGCGAGAAGAAGCCTTGTCCCATTGCCGCTAGAATCAGTTTTCTATCCCACACTTTCTCAAAGTCTGGAACCAAGTAATGTTTCAGCCCTTCCATCGCACCTGCTTGCGTCATGATGTAAACAAACAGTAAGCCAAACAAAATGAACAATGCCGGCATTAAGCGAGTCGACCACTTCTCGATACCTTGCTTAACACCACCCTGAACAATCAAGATAGTCAGCACATAGAATGCGACCGTACCAAATACATTGCGCTCAACACTGAAGCCTTTAAACCAATCAGCAACAGCTTCTAGACCGACAAGATCAGCGACTGCACCAATTAGGAAGCAAATCAACCAACCGCCGACAATACTATAAAAGGCTAACACGGCACTTGGGACACTTAAGCCAATCCAACCGACAAATTCACCGACTTTCTTACCTAACGGATTTGTCGTCAACGAGCGCATACTATCGACAGGGTTCGCTTGACCATGACGGCCAATCGCCATCTCAACCACCAGCATCGGGAAAGCAACCACGAAAATCATGATTAGGTAAACAAGCAGAAAAGCGCCACCGCCGTTACTGGCAACTTGAGTTGGGAAACCCCAAATATTACCTAAGCCAACAGCTGCACCCGCCGCTGCTAAAATAAAACCCAAACGAGAGCTAAAGTGCTCTCTTGAAGAGGAAGATTGTTGGTCCATATTGCCCGCATCAAAAATCAGTGAACTAGTTGAGAAGTACAGTAATCAAAAGCAATGATAGGCACAACCAATAAATGAACAATTATCTTATTTTTACAATCCATTTAGTATTTAACACCAAGTTATTAACAATTACCCAGACCAACTGACCACATAAAATCCAGACAGCAATTGATCAGCCTACTGAGAGGTGTTCCTAAGTTAATTGTTAGCTTATTGCACCCATAAAAAAAGAGCACCAATCGGTGCTCTTCTAACGAATCTGAAACTCAGGCTAGATAGTAAATACTTGGTAATCTTTTAGGTTCGGAATGATTTTATGCAGCTCTTGCTCCTGCTCTGCCATCTCATCTAGAGAATCACAGAACTCATTCGCTTCCTCTTGTACTTGTTGAGAGTGTTCTTTCATTCGCTCTTCAACTTTAAGCTTTAATTCAGCCATGCTATCAGCCATTTCGGTCAGATTTAGTCCGCCGTCTTGCTTCATTTTTTCTGACATCGCATTAAAGGCACTTGAGATAAACTCTTGGTTAAAGATCTCCTTAGCCTTTTCGAAATCTTCAGACCAACCATTCGCCATCGAATCGAAACTATTAGCCGGTAGGACTAACTCGCCATCTTTATAATAACGAGCCTCTAATTCAGCAAAGTACGTTTTCATTGATTCTTTTACATTATCAAACGACTCTGGAGAATCTAGGCTGGCAGCGATGTCATCAATAACATCATTCGCCAAGGCTAAGCTGTCATTCGCCATTTGTTTTGCGCGTGGTAAATACTCATTCATGCTGTCGCGGTATTTTTCAATTGCCGCTTGTTGGTCAGCATCAAGTGCGACCTTTTCACCATGAATATAAAGATCGTTATTGCCATCAAGAATAGCTGTATCACCATTTACTTGATGGATTTCGACTTTCTGCTCGTCAATTCGTAGTTCATTTTTCAAATCAACTCGACACTGAGCTGCAAAAGTTGGCAGGCTCACAACAGCGGTAGCCACTGTTAATGATGCAATTAATACGCTTTTTTTCATAACACCCTCTCATCAATCTGCCCAACGACTATACCGCTAGTTTATGCTTCTTTGTCAGAAAAACGTTTATATTTATAAGCCTGTCATTCAGTCAATCGATACTACTTCATAGCAAAACTGTTTATCAGCGACCCTAAACTCAATTTCATCACCGACTTCTTTGCCCATAAGAGCCTGACCAAATGGTGCATTCGCCGTCACGATGGCAATCTCATTTTCGTTCCATATAACAGAAAGCCCCCCAACTCTTGGCCCTAGGAAAAAGTGCTTATGTTCATCATGTTCGTCAATGACCACAACATAGCTGCTGACGGTAATTCTTTCACTGTCTCGTAATACGAGGTTTCGGTAACACTGGATGTCATCTTCACACTCTTGAACCCGCATCGCTTGTCCATGGGCAAGGTACGAGGCTTCTAACGCTAAGGTATCGTACTTGTGCTCTGGCACGGTCTCTTCATCGGTGGCAGCATCAATAGCTCGCTGAGTCGCAGATTGTGCGATGCTTAACCGTGATTCGAGTTGCTCTAAAATTATTTGTCGAAGCTCAGACTTATTCATACTTTTGGAGTGCTTTTCTATAGGAGCTACAGAATAGAATTAGGTACAATCAGGTGCAAGACATTTGATTCATCAAGCGACGCGATCATTGACAGGCGAACGCTTTAGCATCAATACGACACTTAACAACTCAGGTAGAACACAAATGATTGAGCAGAAGCTAAAACAAGTATTCGGATTCGATTCACTGCGTAATGGGCAAAAGCAAGTCATTGATAATGTTCTATCCGGTCACTCTACCGCGGCCATCTTCCCAACGGGCTCAGGTAAATCGCTGTGCTACCAGCTACCCGCGTTAGAACTTCCTCATTTAACCTTGGTTATTTCTCCACTGTTAGCCTTAATGAAAGACCAGTTAAGCTTCTTACACAGTAAAGGGATCAGCGCTGCTGCGATAGAATCTAGCCAAGACAGACAAACCACTCAACAGGTGATGCAGTCTGTGCGTAACGGAGACACCAAGATCCTGATGATCTCCGTCGAGCGTTTAAAGAATGAACGCTTTCGCCAGTTTATCTCCCAAGTGCCTATCTCGTTACTTGTGGTCGATGAGGCGCACTGTATTTCTGAGTGGGGACACAACTTTAGACCCGATTATCTCAAGTTGCCTCAATACCAGAAGCAACTGAATATCCCGCAGGTGTTACTACTCACAGCAACTGCAACCACCTCAGTTATCCAAGACATGAAGTCTAAGTTTGATATCGATGAGCAACGCGTTGTTGTTACTGGTTTCTATCGTCAAAACCTCGACCTGTCGATTCAGCCTTGTGAACAAGCTAGTAAGCTAGAGACGCTGTGCTCTGTCGCCAATCAAGCGCCTCAAGCTCCAACCATCGTTTATGTGACCCTTCAGCAAACGGCAGAGATGGTGGCTCAACAGCTACGCAATGCTGGAATCAACGCAGTCGCTTACCATGCGGGGCTTAAACCAGAAAATAGAGATGCCATTCAACATCAATTCATGAATGATGACGTGCATTGTATTGTGGCGACTATTGCTTTCGGGATGGGCGTCGACAAGTCAAACATTCGCCGTGTGATTCACTTCGACTTACCCAAATCGATAGAGAACTACTCACAAGAAATCGGCAGAGCAGGCCGAGATGGTCAACCTTCAACATGTATTCTTCTCGCCAACAAGTATGGCCTCAGTACACTCGAGAACTTCGTATTTGGTGATACGCCAGACAACATCTCGATCCAAGCTGTATTGAAAGAGATCTACGAAAACCAAAATATAGGCGCTTCTGGTACAAACCAATGGGAGATCATGCTTAACCAACTATCGCGTGAATCTAACATTCGTCAACTTCCGCTAAAAACACTGTTGGTTTATCTCGAAATTGAAGGTGTGATTGAGCCTAAATACAGCTACTTTGCTGACTACAAATTTAAGTTCATTCGTCCTAAGCAGCAGATCACCGAGCAATTCCAAAGTGAACGTCGCCATTTTGTAGAAGCGATTTTCCAATGTTCTCCTCAAGCCAGAGTTTGGTGCCAAGTCGATTTTGATGCGCTTTGGACTCACTTCCAAGCCGATCGTCAGCGTGTGATTGCGGCTATCGATTACTTCAATGAACAAGGCTGGATTGAGTTGGAAAGTAAGCAGATCACCGATGTTTACGCGATCAACAAGACATCTGAAGATATGATGCAGTTATCTGAACGTTTAACTGAGTTGTTCAAAGCAAAAGAGAACAGTGAAATAAACCGTCTTAACCAAATGCTGAGCTTCTTTGAGGCTGATACCTGCCTAAGCTCACGCCTTGCGAGTTACTTCGCCGATGACAAGGCACCCAAAAACTGTGGTCACTGCTCAGTATGCCGAGGTGAAATTGCCACACTACCAAGCGTGAAAGCTGAAACTATAGATGAAGAGATCGTCGTCGCTTGGATTCAAGAATTCATCGCCAACAGCCAACAACTGATTACCGATGAAGCCATTACTCGCTTTTTATGCGGAATCGCGACACCGCTTTCTACCAAATTAAAAGCCAGTAAAATGTCGGGGTACGGAAAGTTAGAGCAACAACCGTTCAGTGAAACCCTAGCATTGGTAAAACGATTACCAAGATAAGAAGATTAAAAGACGCTGCTAGTGCTAATAAGTCAGCTAGGTTTGAATAAACCTAGCTGATGAAAATTAAAAGAAACTCAGCTGCTTCACTTGTTCTTTGGGTTGTAACATCACACTCAAACCGAGCAGGCGTATCTCTCGCCCTTGTTGTCTTTTTAAGATCTCACTCAATAGTTCTTTGAAGTGTTCTCGATCCAATGAAGCATGTATGTGTTCTATGGTCGTTTGCTGGAAATCGGCAAACTTGAGCTTAATGCCCTGCTTGATGATCGCTTTGCTTGGGCTGGCTTTTTCTAAACGCACCTCAAGCTCAGGAAAGAGCTTATCTTCAATCACCTGCCAGCACTCAGCATAAGTCGAAATATTTTGAGTAAACGTGCGCTCAACGCCTACGGATTTACGCTCGCGTTCTATGATGACTTCTCTTTCATCGATACCATGGCTTCGCTTCCACAACGATGCACCTTGTCGACCAAACTTCAGAAGCAAGTCTCGATAGTCTGCCCCTTTGATGTCCTTGCATGTAAAGAATCCCGCTAGATGGAGCTTTTCAATGCTGACCTTGCCAACGCCTGGGATTTTCTCCAGTGGTAAATCATCAATAACAGCTTGTACATCTTGTGGAGGGATAACAAATTGTCCATTGGGCTTATTCATATCCGAAGCCACTTTAGCCAAGAATTTTATCGGAGCGACACCCGCAGAAGCCGTAAGGTTTAACTCGTTCCAAATATCACGGCGAATTGACTCGGCAATCAGGGTCGCAGAACCGTGACACAATGTTGACTCAGTCACGTCGAGAAACGCTTCATCCAGAGAAAGAGGTTCAATCAGTGCTGTGTATCGAGAAAATATTTCGCGGATTTTTTTAGATATCTCAACGTAAACCTGCATTCTTCCCGGAACTACTAATAAATTAGGACAAAGCTGCAGTGCTTTCCCCGTTGGCATCGCAGAACGGATACCAAACTTGCGAGCTTCATAATTACAGGTACTCAAGACACCTCGTTGTTTTTCATGCCCACCAACCGCAAGTGGTCGATTTCGGTAAGCCGGGTTGTCGCGCATTTCTACAGCTGCGTAAAAACAGTCCATATCAACATGGATTATTTTTCTGATTTTATCTTGGCCTGCACTGCACATTTAGAAATAACTCAACCTTACAACTGTACCTATGAACAGTATAATCAATTATTCCACGATTTAAAATGATCTCGTGTCCAGCTCATGAGGTTTCACTTCAACAGCAGTCCACTCTTCTGATAGTATTGTAAGGAGTATTTAGTCTATAAGTAGGGATAGCTTTTGAGTGAAAAAATACTAGTGGTGGAGGACAGTCGAGCATTCCGAAACTATCTATACCAGCAATTAAAAAACAGTGGCTATGAAGTCGCACTCGCAGAATCAATTGAGGAAGCGAAAGCGATCTTAGAGCAAGAGACGGATTTCTTGTGTGCTGTGCTAGATTACTGCCTACCCGATGGTCAAGATGGTGAAATCATTGATTTAGTACTCGGCTACCAACAAAAAATCATTGTATTAACCGGTATGTTCAACAACACACTTCGAGAACAGGTTCTCGCCAAAGGTGTGCTTGATTACATCCTTAAAGACAGCATGTCATCGGTCAGTTACTTACTTCCTCTGGTTAATCGAATCTCGAATAATCGACACCATAAAGCGTTGGTGGTTGATGATTCAGCTGTAGTTCGTCGATATGTCGTCCAACTCCTCGAACATCAATATATTCAAACGATTCAAGCGAAAGATGGCGAACAAGCACTAGAGCTTCTCAGTAAAGATCCAGATATCACATTTGTCGTTACCGATCATGACATGCCGAAAAAAGATGGTATTTCGATGACCCGTGACATTCGAGTAAACCACGACCGCAACCAACTCGCCATTCTTGGTCTATCAGGTAGCGACGATCGCACCATGACCGCGCGCTTCCTCAAAGCGGGCGCTAACGACTTCCTCTATAAGCCATTTAACCAAGAAGAATTTTTCTGCCGTATTCACCAGCTTCTCGATATGAAGGAAGCGACCAATGAACTGTTTCGTCATGCCAATGAAGATGCACTCACGGGGCTATGGAACCGTCGCTATTTGTTCAATCAACCATGCAAAGGCTGTGAAGAACGAAATATCGCGATGATGGATATCGATTTCTTTAAGAAAGTGAATGATACCTTCGGCCATGATGGTGGCGATGCGGTACTGATTGCTGTGGGCGGCATCATTAAGGATCACTTCAACGATGATGTGGCCGTTCGTTTCGGCGGTGAAGAGTTTTGTATTCAGTCGTGTGGGTCGTTTGAAAGCTTCGTTGATAACCTAGAATCGATGAGAGTGGCAATAGAAGAGCATGAAGTGATTCATGAATCTCAAAGCATTAAAGTCAGCATCAGTATTGGTGTCACTGATTTAGATGGCAAGTTAGATGAACAAATAAAAGCTGCCGACGAACTGCTTTATACGGCCAAGGAACAAGGTAGAAACCGGCTTGTATGCACTCGCAATAAGAGTTCATAGGTAGTTATATAGATAGACAGATATAACAGCCAAACCCTTTATAGGCAGGCTTATAGGCGTTTCACTTTTAGCATTTAAGTCTATAGAAACAAAAGAGCTCAAGGTAATCCCTTGAGCTCTTTACGTTTAGAGAGCTAGATAACCCATTAGTTAAAGACTAATTAAGGAAAACTAGCATCAACCGTTATCACCGATTAAGCGATACGATCCTTGCTCCAAGCCGCCTCTTTTTCTTGACGCTCAGCCAGTTTCTCAACACGGTAAGCTTCACGTGCTTCGCGCTTTTTACGCGCATCACAAGGCTCTGGGCAATTACAGACTTTGTCGATACCAACAGCACCTAAACCACCACAGCTACCTTTCACAACTTTCTTTTGGACAATATAGCCAATCGACATTGCTGTGATCACGGCAAGAAAAACACCAAATGTAATCAGAAATGTATTCATAATTCTCTCGCTTACCTTATTTACCTAAGTATGGCTTAAATGCTTCTGAAGCAATTTCTTTAAAGCCATCTGCTGTTTTAACCACCATAAACGCTGGGATGTTATGCTGGTTAGCGATTTCCATTCCTCTTACTTCACCTAAGACCATAAGGCCAGTAGATAAGCCGTCTGCAGTCATTGAAGACGGGTTTAAAACAGTCACTGAAACCACTTTGTGATGAAGAGGTTTGCCTGTTTCTGGGTTGATGATGTGTGAGTAACGAACACCATCACGCTCGAAATAGTTACGATAGTCACCAGAGGTTGCGATCGCCATATCACCCGGTTCGATGATCTCTTGAATTGTACGCTCGTCTACACTTGGTTTCTCAATCGCTATGCGCCAACCCACATTGTCACGGTTTAGACCTTTCAAGCGAATTTCACCACCAATTTCAACCATGTAGTTATGAATGCCAATTGAATCAAGGTAGTCAGCTACAACGTCAACGCCCCAACCTTTTGCAATCGTCGAAAGGTCGACATACAGGTTTGGTAGATCCTTACTGAGTTTATTGCCTTCAATGCTTAGATGGTGAATACCCACCTTCGCTTTACGAGCAGCAAGCTCTTCGTCTGTTGGAACAACTTCTGGACGTGCTTCAGGGCCAAAACCCCACAAGTTCACTAAAGGGCCAACGGTAACATCCAACGCTCCTTCAGTAAGACCGTTCAAACGAATCGCTTCTTTCACTACAATCGCAGTTTGCTCAGAAACTTCAAATGCGTCTGCACCTTTGTGTTGATTAAAACGGCTTAGTTCTGAGTCTTCACGGTAAGTCGACATCTGATCGTTTACTTCTTCAAGTAAGCGATCAATCTCGGTGTGAATCTCTTTAGACTCAGGGAACTCATCACCATTGATGTATTTAATATTGTAGCTAGTACCCATCGTTGGGCCACTTAAATGCACTTGCTCAATCGGCTTGTCACAGCCAGCAAGAAAAATCAAAGAAGTTAATGCAACAAGCCAAATTCTCACTTGCTTACTCCTGTTTAATGTTGAGGATTTATATAAGGAAAAATAAGAGTAAATATAGGTCTTAAAGATACCTTACTCTTTCTTATATAAGCCAGTATGTTGTCAAAACGAGCTTTAGAAAAACAAATGGCTGACTCGTAGGAGTCAGCCATAATATCAATCACTTAAATGGATTAACCACCGAAGTCATCTAGTAGGATGTTTTCATCTTCTACACCAAGATCTTTCAGCATGCCGATAACAGCCGCGTTCATCATTGGTGGACCACACATGTAGTACTCACAGTCTTCAGGAGCTTCGTGATCCTTCAGGTAGTTTTCGTACAATACGTTGTGGATGAAACCAGTGTAACCGTCCCAGTTGTCCTCAGGTTGAGGATCAGACAGAGCACAATGCCACACGAAGTTTTCGTTCGCAGCCGCTAGGCCGTCGAAATCTTCAATGTAGAACATCTCACGCTTAGAACGTGCACCGTACCAGTAAGACATCTTACGAGTAGAGTTAAGACGCTTAAGTTGGTCGAAGATATGTGAACGCATTGGCGCCATACCTGCACCACCACCGATGAATACCATTTCATTGTCTGTGTCTTTAGCAAAGAACTCACCAAATGGACCAGAAATAGTACATTTGTCGCCTTCTTTAAGAGACCAGATGTATGAAGACATCACACCAGGAGCTACGTCAGGATTGTTTGGCGGCGGAGTTGCGATACGCACGTTAAGCTTGATGATACCTTTCTCTTCTGGGTATGAAGCCATAGAGTAAGCACGGATCGAATGCTCTTTAACGATAGACTCGTAACGGAACAGGTTGAACTTATCCCAGTCACCACGGTATTCCTCAGGAATATCGTAATCTGCGTATTTCACGTGATGTGGTTCAGCTTCAATCTGAATGTAACCACCCGCGCGGAACGGAACTTCTTCACCTTCAGGGATAGCTAGAGCAAGTTCTTTGATGAAAGTAGCTTCGTTATCGTTAGAGATAACAGTACATTCCCACTTTTTAACACCAAAGATATCTTCGTCTAGCTCAATCTCCATGTCAGTTTTCATAGCAACTTGACATGCAAGACGTTCGCCTTCGCGAGCTTCACCTTTTGTGATGTGATCAAGTTCTGTAGGTAGAATATCGCCACCGCCAGACTTAACTTTTACACGACACTGACCACAAGAGCCACCGCCGCCACAAGCAGAAGATACGAAGATACCAGCGCCAGCTAGGGCACCAAGTAGCTTGCTACCAGGTTGAGTAACGATCGCCTTTTCAGGGTCGCCGTTTACAGCAATAGTGATGTCACCTGATGGTACTAGCTTAGACTTAGCGAAAAGAATCACTAGTACTAGAGCCAATACAATAATGGTAAACATCGCTACGCCAAGAATAATGCTTTGCATTTGTTATTCCTTATTACTGGGTGCTTACCCTACAGTTGAACACCAGAGAAAGACATAAAGCCTAACGCCATCAGACCAACAGTAATGAACGTGATACCAAGGCCACGAAGACCTGGAGGTACGTCAGAGTACTTCATCTTCTCACGGATACCCGCAAGAGCAACGATAGCTAACATCCAACCCACACCAGAACCGAAGCCGTAAACAACAGATTCAGCAAAGTTGTAGTCACGCGTTACCATGAAAGATACACCACCAAAGATTGCACAGTTAACTGTGATCAGAGGAAGGAAGATACCTAGTGCGTTGTACAAAGGTGGGAAGAAACGGTCTAGAACCATCTCTAGGATTTGTACAAGTGCAGCGATAACACCGATGAATGCGATGAAGTTAAGGAAACTTAAATCGACACCGGCAACAAGTGCATTTTCTTTTAGGATGTGTGTGTAAACAAGGTTGTTTACAGGAACAGCGATTGTAAGTACTACAACTACCGCAACACCAAGACCAAAAGAAGTTTTAACTTTCTTAGAAACCGCTAGGAATGTACACATACCTAGGAAGAAAGAAAGCGCCATGTTTTCGATGAAAATCGATTTAACTAGCAGACTAATATAATGTTCCATGACTACCTTACCCCTTCGCTTCTACTTGTTCTGGTTTGAACACACGAATTGCCCAAATCAAGAAACCAATTAGGAAGAATGCAGAAGGTGCTAGAAGCATCAAGCCGTTTGGCTGATACCAACCACCGTTGCTCACTAGAGGTAGTACTTCCATACCAAATAGTTTGCCAGAGCCTAGAAGCTCACGGAAGAAACCAACAGTGATAAGAACGAAACCGTAACCAAGACCGTTACCAAGACCATCGATGAACGATGGGATTGGCGCAGACTTCATTGCGAATGCTTCAGCACGACCCATTACAATACAGTTAGTAATGATTAGGCCTACGAATACAGATAGCTGCTTAGAGATATCGTATAGGTATGCTTTAAGCACTTGGTCTACCACGATTACTAATGATGCGATAATTGCCATCTGAACGATGATACGCACACTGTTAGGAATGTGGTTACGGATCAAAGAAACAAAGAAGTTAGACAGAGCAGTAACGAACATTACCGCGATAGTCATAACAAATGCAGTTTCTAGCTTAGTGGTTACCGCAAGAGCAGAACACACACCAAGAACCTGTAGCGCGATTGGGTTGTTATCCAACACAGGCGCTAAGATGCTCTTTTTAATTTCTTTTGCACTAGACATTAGTTCAGACCTCCGTCACGAACTTTTGCTAGGAACGGACCAAAGCCCATATCACCTAACCAGAAGTCAAATGTATGTTGAACACCAACGCTAGTCAGTGTTGCACCAGAAAGGCCATCTACACCGTGCTCAGAACCTTGAGGAGCGCCACCTTTAACAACCTGGATAGCAGGTTTGTGGTTTTCGTCGAATAATTTCTTACCAACGAATTGAGCGCGCCAAGTTGGGTTCTCAACTTCACCACCAAGTCCAGGGGTTTCACCTTGCTCGTAGTAAGTGATACCAGAAACTGTGTTGCCATCAGTTTCTACCGCAACGAATGCGTACATCATTGACCAAAGGCCGTTACCGTGAACAGGGATGATAACTTTAGAAGTTTCAGCGCCATCTTTCACTAGGTATACAGTACCCGTGTTAGCACGACGAATGATCTTAGCGATGTCATCTTCAGCTGAAAGCTTGATTGACTGAGCTGGATCTTTTGACGCTTTACGTTGGTCGTATGCAGCAGCATCGCCGTCAACGAAATCGCCAGTAGCGAAATCAACTAGACGAGGTTCAATGTTCTCTGCGTACAGTGCTGGAATATTACCCGCAAGTTCAATGCCCGCAACTTCAAGGATCTTAGTTTGCTGATCCAGAACTGCGTTAGCTTGCTGCTTAGGTTTAAGAACAACTGCAGCTGTTGAAACGATGATTGAGCACACTAGGCTCAATGCGATAACAACAAACAGCGTCTTTTTAATGCTATCGTTATTACTTGCCATAGCGCGCTAGTCTCCGCTTAATGTTCTTCTCGATTACAACGTGGTCAAACAGAGGAGCAAATAGGTTTGCGAATAGAATCGCAAGCATCATGCCTTCTGGGTATGCAGGGTTAACTACACGAATCATTACACACATTGCGCCGATTAGGATGCCGTACCACCACTTACCTTTATTGGTAAATGAAGCTGATACTGGGTCTGTCGCCATGAAGAACATACCGAATGCGAAGCCACCTAGAACTAGGTGCCAGTGCCAAGGCATGCTGAACATTGCGTTAGTATCAGAACCGATCACGTTGAACAGCGTAGACACAGCAATCATACCGATCATTACACCAGCAATGATGCGCCATGAAGCGATACGCATGTAAACGATCATCGCAGCACCAATCATAAGTGCTAGAGTCGATACTTCACCGATAGAACCTGGGATGTTACCAATGAATGCGTCCATCCAAGTGATTGCTTCACCCGATGTTACGTTCATTAGTGCGCTACCACCGCCTTGAGCCCATTGGCTAAGAGCAGTTGCACCAGAGAAACCATCTGCAGCAGTCCAAACTACGTCACCTGAAATCTGTGCAGGGTATGCAAAGAATAGGAACGCACGGCCAGCAAGTGCAGGGTTCAGGAAGTTACGACCCGTACCACCGAAGATCTCTTTCGCTACAACAACACCGAAGGTAATACCTAGTGCTGCTTGCCATAGAGGAAGAGTTGGCGGAACGATAAGCGCAAATAAGATAGAAGTAACAAAGAAACCTTCATTTACTTCGTGCTTACGCACCATACAGAACAGAACTTCCCAGAAACCACCAACGATAAATACCGTTGCGTAGATAGGTAGGAAGTATGTCGCACCAAGTAGCATCTTGCTGCCAACACCTGCATCGGGCCCTAAGGAGGCTCCAAGCATTTCGGTTAGCCAGTAGTGCCAGTTACCATCGATAACAGAAACTAATTCAGCGCCTGCGTACATATGGTTAAGTGCAGCGATAGCTTGGCCACCCGCGTTGTACATACCCCAGAACATTGCTGGGAATACCGCGAACCAAACCATGATCATGATACGTTTTAAATCAACGCTATCACGAACGTGTGAGCTTTTCTTTGTGATAAGACCTGGCGTGTAGAACACTGTCGCTGCTGCTTCGTAAAGCGCAAACCACTTCTCGTGTTTACCACCTGGCTCAAAATGATGCTCGATGTCTTCAAGAAACTTTTTAAGGCCCATGAAAATTACCCTTCCTTCTCAATCGTATCTAGGCATTCACGAAGTAGTTGACCGTACTCATATTTACCTGGACATACAAAGGTACACAATGCTACATCTTCTTCGTCTAGTTCTAGCGCACCAAGTGCTTGAGCACTATCAATGTCGCCTGCACATAGATCACGAAGCAGCAATGTTGGTTCCATATCTAGAGGCATTACGCGCTCGTAGTTACCAATTGGAACCATTGAGCGGTCACTACCGTTTGTCGTCGTTGTCATGTTGAACAACTGACCTTTAAACATGTGACCAAGGAATGAACGAGTAACAGAGAACTTGTTCTTACCAGGCATAGCCCAGCCGAATAGCTCTTTATCACGACCTTCACGTAGAACAGAAACTTGCTGATGGTAACGACCAAGGTAAGCATGTGAACCTGTTGCTTCAGTACCCGTAAGTACAGAACCAGAAATCACACGAACTTCACCTGGCATTAACTCGCTGTCTGTCAACTCTTCAAGGCTAGCACCAAGTTGAGTACGAACTAGACGTGGGTTGTTTACCACTGGACCAGCCAGAGAGACAACACGCTCAGAGTAAATCTCACCAGTAAGGAAAAGCTTACCGAATGCGATAACATCTTGGTAGTTAATGCTCCACGCTACATTTTGTGCATTTACCGGGTATAGGTAATGCATATGCGTGCCTGCAAGGCCTGCAGGGTGTGGGCCATCAAAAACATGTTCTTCAACGTTAGACTGAGCTGAACGAGGTAAGCTAGTACCTTTTTTACAAACGTACACTTTACCGTTAGTCAGAATTGAAAGAAGATCTAAACCAGCAACGAAAGCATCAGACTGCTCGTTAATGATTAATTCTGGCTCAGCTGCTAGCGGATTAGTATCCATAGCAGTTACGAAAATAGCCTGAGTTTCAGAATCAATGGCTGGAACCTTGCTGAACGGACGAGTTCGCAAAGCGGTCCATGCGCCAGACTCAACTAACTGAGCTTTAACCGTTTCACGGTCAAGGCCTACTAGTTGGTTAGCTTCATAGTTATTGAACGTGATCTGCTCATTGCCTGCTACTTCAATCACTACTGATTGAAGAACACGCTTAGCACCACGGTTCACTTCAATAACTTTACCGCTTGCTGGAGAAGTAAATACAACACCTGGGTTCTTTTTATCTGCAAAAAGAACTTGGCCTTTCTTCACTTCATCACCAACGCGAGCATGCATCGTAGGACGCATACCAACGTACTCTTCGCCAAGCAAGGCGACTTTAGTGATGGACTTACCATCATTAATCACCTGGGATGGAGTTCCTGCGATAGGAAGATCCAAACCCTTCTTTATTGTAATCATACGCACTTGCACTACTTTATCGGGAAAAAGATTCTTTTAATTGCGTAAATTCAGGACGTTTTATTCCGCCCTTAGACACGACATTACAGTGTCCGGTTTCGGTAGATTTGAGATACCAAAATCGCAACATTATCTTAATAAATTCATCACACTAATTATGTGAGATTTATCAGGTGCAGTATTCTAGCATTTTTTGACAACTTGATGCCATGACCAATAACTTGAATACGGCCTTTATTTGGTGAGATTTGAAGCATATGGACTCTCAAATATGTATAAATTTGACGAGCCGCACAGATAAAATGGCTTTTAAATCGTGTTTTAAACAAGAGATTAATACTCTGTCACAAACTAATATTTTACGAGTTATGTTGAAACACTGTTAATAAAAACATTACTCATTGTAGGTATTTTTGACAGCTCAATTTGACATCAATCTGAGTGATATAAAACCTAAAAACACATAGTTTTGATGACAAAAGAGGCGGCATAACCACCTCTCTTTATATGTATTGAATCTATTACTTGCCACCGCCCATACACATTGGGCTGTCTGGCACGTTATCTAGCTGCTTCATCCATTCATCTTTTGTATAGGTATGAATGGATAGCGCGTGAATATTATTCGCCAGTTCTTCTGAAAGTGCTTTATTTACCGCTCGGTGACGAGCAATAAGACGCAGACCTTCAAACACATCGCTGACAACAATCACTTTAAAATGACTCTCAGAACCAGCCGGAACATTGTGCATATAGCTCTCATTCACCACGTTTAAATGACTTGGTGAAAACTCATTGTGCAATTTTGTTTCGATAACTTCTTGGATCATTGTGATTCCTTAAATAGCGTATTGGCATTATCTGTCGCTCCAGTATAAACCCTAACTAACCGACTGTCTGAGTATTTCATCGCTGACTCGAGGGGTTTAGTCGAGTTTTTTATATCTTGTTCAGGCTGCATTTGAGACAATATCTTTGTTATTTCTTATATAAGTATCTCAAGCAATGAAAACTGAACTTACCCTTCACGATAGAACTTTAACCCTAAATCGTTTCCCCAACCGTTCAAATGAAACCCTTCAAGCTTGGGATGCCGGCGACGAATACCTAATTAGCCATGTTGAAGAGATGAATCTTGAACCTGGTAAACACATACTGATCATGAACGACAGTTTTGGCGCCCTATCCGCTTGGTTCTCGAAAGACCATGATGTGACCATGATGAGTGACTCTTTCATTTCTCATCGCGGAACGCTAAAAAACTTACAGCGCAATCAGAGCAACCGTGTGAACTTTTTAAACACCATGGATGACATCCCACACGGTATCGACCTTGTGATCATGCAATTGCCAAAAACCAACCGCCACCTAATATGGCAATTGAGTCAATTACGCCAAGCATTGCCTGAAGGCTGCCAAGTAATTGGTGTGAATAAAGTAAAAGAGATCCACACTTCAACACTGAACCTGTTTGAAAAGTATCTGGGCGAAACCAAAACCTCTCTGGCTAAGAAAAAGCATCGCCTTGTGTTCTCTTCTCCAAACTGCCAACCGATTCAAACAGTAGAACCTTATATTGAATGGGATGTGGACGGTGAAGATATTCGCTTGAAAAATTTACCAAATGTTTACTCAGGCGAGTCACTCGATCAAGGCGCTCGTTATATGTTGGAACACATTCCACAAGATCCAGAATTGCGTCACATAATTGATTTGGGTTGTGGTAATGGTGTACTGAGTGTGAAAGCTGGTCAGTTAAACCCACAAGCTCGTATTACCTGTGTAGACGAAAGCTTCATGGCGGTGGAATCTGCGCGCCAAAATGTAAAAGACAATCTTGGCGAAGAAGGTAACTTCCAGTTCATCGCAAACAACTGTTTAGATGGCTTTAAGAAAAACAGCACCTACTTAGTTATGTGTAATCCTCCGTTCCACCAGCAACAAGCGATTACTGATCACATTGCATGGCAAATGTTCTGTGATGCAAAGCATGTTCTTAGCAACGGAGGCAAATTAATTGTTATTGGTAACCGACACCTCGGATACGATGTCAAACTAGCAAGATTATTTGGTGAAGCTAATGTCGAAACGCTTGAATTGAACCAAAAATTTGAGATATTACAGGCAACAAGAGAGCCTGCAAATTTTAATAAATAGGCAGTAGACTGCTTCATAAGAATTTAAAATACCGAGCTTCTGGTGTGAATTTAGAAAGGATAAAGGAATGAAAAAACTGATTTTGGCTGCTTCTATCATGGCTCTGACTGCCTGTTCAGCCCCTCAGCAAGAACAGATCAACGTAATGCCAGAAGCTTCACTAAGCTCAAGCAATATCGTTCAAGACAAAACATACACACTAACGAGCAAAGATGTTCGTGCCGCTCAGTATGTCGCTTTGGTTGATAGTGGCCGTTCAAATATCCAGCCGATTCACGCTAAACAAAACATGCGTATTTCTCTAGAGGACGCATTAGCAAAACAACTGGACTCTCAAGGTTTCCGTGCAAGCGTAAACAGTGAAAACTCAATTGTTTTAGAGATTCAAGAAGCGCTTGTTACCGTAGAACACACCATTATGGAAAACAAAATGGACGGTAAAGTAACACTTGAAGTAACGGCTGAAACACCTGAAGGTAAGCTCGTTAAAACATTCAACGGTACGGCAACTCGTACTGGTGCATTAAGCGCTTCAAACGACGATATCTCAATGGTTCTAAACGATGTGATCAACTTGGTTCTTACTGAAATCGCGAACGATCCTGAACTACAAAACTACATGAAGGAACGTTTCTAATGAGCCGTATTCTAACTTCTATTGCATTAATGCTGGTTAGCGTGAGCGTTTGGGCTGGCCCTAAAGTGAACGTAGAGACGACATTAGGCGACTTCACTATCGAGCTCAACCAAGAACAAGCACCGATTAGTGTTGATAACTTTCTTAAATATGTTGCCGACGGTAGCTATGAAGGCACTATCTTCCACCGTGTTATTCCTGGCTTTATGGCGCAAGGCGGCGGCTTCGATCAAGACATGAATCAACAAGCGACTTATGCCCCTATCAAAAATGAAGGCAGTAACGGTCTAAAGAATGATACAGCAACGATTGCAATGGCTCGCACTAACGCGCCAGACTCAGCAACTCGTCAGTTCTTTATCAACTTTTCGGATAACGATTTCTTGAATGCTAAAGGTGGCAACCCTGGCTACGCTGTTTTCGGTACGGTGACTGAAGGTTTCGATGTCGTACAAAAAATGGCAACCATTCCGACTAAGCGAATGGGCCGTATGTCAGATATCCCAGCCGACCCAATCATCATCAACAAAGTAACACTTCTTAAGTAATCTCATACAGCGCCCTTAACCTCTTAAGGGCGTTTTTCTATACAAGGACGCCCCATGTCATCTGGCACTCCCTCTCTTTCTTGGATGCAGACCTTCCGTAGCTACCTAGATAAACGTCTACTTTGGGTGTTTATGCTGGGTTGTTCGAGTGGCTTTCCTTGGGTTCTTATCGGCTCTAACATGTCAGGCTGGCTAAAAGATGCTGGCTTAACTCGTGCTGCGATTGGTTATTTCGGTAGTGTATTCGCCGTCTATGCCATTAACTTTCTTTGGGCACCATTGGTAGACCGGGTCAAACTGCCAATCCTACATGCAATATTAGGTCAACGACGCAGTTGGATATTCCTATGCCAAAGCTTTGTATTGGTCTGCACGCTCTTCATTGCCGGCGTAAACCCAGCCAATGACTTAATGTTCACCTCTATGCTTGCTCTCGGGATTGCGATCGCCTCTTCAACCCAAGATGTCGCAATTGATGCCTTCCGTATTGATTCATTTCCAAAATCAGAATCATCAAAGTTACCACAAGCATCCGCAATGGCCGTGATGGGATGGTGGACAGGCTATTCTCTTCCGGGTTACCTCGCCTTTATCAACGCTGATACGATAGGTTGGAATGGCGTGTATTACGGCATGGCTGGTGTTGTCATTATTCTAATGCTATTCACTTTATTTGTTGGGGAACCAACAACACAACGCGAAGCACTACAAAAAGAAGCACAGCAGCGCCATAATAAGGTTGTGGGTTCTAAAGTTGTGGCCTGGCTAAGCGTTACAGTGCTAGAGCCTTTCTACGATTTCTTTAAGAGAAACGGTGTTCAAGTTGCGATTACCCTGCTGCTGTTTGTATTCCTGTTTAAGATTGGTGAAGCCTTCTTAGGCAGAATGTCGATTCCCTTCTATAAAGAGATCGGCTTTAGCAATGAACAAATCGGCCACTACTCTAAGTTAATTGGTTGGGGTGCAACAATATTCTTCACCTTGTTAGGCAGTGTCTTCAATGTGAAATTTGGTATTGTACGTGGGCTGATGATTGGCGGTGTAGCAATGGCGGCCAGCAACCTAATGTTTGCATGGATTGCGCAAGTAGGACCAAATGAGCACTTATTTTTGGCAACCATTATTGTCGATAACTTCACAACCGCCTTTTCGACAGTGGCATTTGTCTCTTTCTTAACGCTACTAACAGGGCAAGCTTTCTCTGCAACGCAATATGCTCTATTAGCATCCTTAGGTAATTTTGGTCGAACGACGTTGGCATCTTTCAGCGGTGAATTGGTCGACTTCCTCAATGACTGGTCAACCTTCTTTATACTGACATCATTAATGGTGATACCGAGTTTGATCATGCTCTATTCGCTGCGCCACTTTTTCGCAGATTTACTAGAAAAAGCTAAAAACAACCACGAATAAGAGAAAAAGAAAACAGAATAAAAAGAGGGTAGCATTGCGCTACCCTCTCTTTTTTACTGTCAGTCACTCTAGGAACACAATTAGTCCGTCGTATCACCCGCGATTAAGTGAAAACCGACGTCCATCGAATCATCAATCACCACCACTTGATTCAACACTCCATTAGCTAATGGTTGTCGCTACAGAATCCACCTCGACAATAGATAATTAGCCAGCAATAAGAATGTCACAGAGCAAGTTCCCGCTGTAAAAAAAACCGTTCACGCAATCTTTGAGTTTCGTACAAATAACTGTCTCAAGAGTTCTGTGACAGAAAAAGCAACCATGTTCAAATTCCAGACGACTCATCACGTCAGTCGTTCATCAATTGATTCCACCACCATTACGAAGTTGGTTAAAAATAGATCAGGAAGTGGGTTTATATGAGGAGAGATTTATCCGCTTTTAGAGAGAAAATTACATAGAAAGGAATACTGTTGATTTTGATATGCATGTCACTCTATTCAGTAGAATCGTTTGCTTAGAGCAGTAATTCACCGATTTATCCACAAAATAATCGAATTTCAAAAAATCAATAGAATCAGTGGTGCATCAAGATGCATTTCCATCTTAAAGTTCCATCATTTAGATCATTAGTGTGATCAAGTTCACCTTAATAATTGCAATTTTCATCACGTCTCACTTTTATTTGAGAACAAAATCGCTATTATGCTCGGCATTCGGACATCATAAACACGCACGGATTAGCGGGTTACTTATTTCAAACATAGAGAGTTCCATTATGCGTAAATCACTTTTAACTCTTGGCCTACTTGCAGCAGCTTCTGCTCCGGTAATGGCAGCGGATTATTCTGACGGCGACATCCACAAAAATGATTACAAGTGGATGCAATTCAATCTTATGGGTGCATTTGATGAACTTCCAGGTGAATCATCACATGATTACCTAGAGATGGAATTTGGCGGTCGTTCAGGAATCTTCGACCTATATGGCTATGTTGATGTATTTAACCTACTTTCGGATCCAGGTAGCGATAAAGCAGACAGCCAAGCAAAAATGTTCATGAAGTTTGCTCCACGTATGTCTCTTGACGGCCTAACAGGTAAAGACCTTTCATTTGGTCCAGTACAAGAGCTTTACGTTGCATCTGAAATCACGTGGGATGGAGTGAATACAATTGCACCGGACGCAAATGGTGACAATGGTACATTTGGTGTTAACCAACAAAAAATCGGTCTAGGTTCTGACGTAATGGTTCCTTGGTTAGGCAAAATTGGCTTAAACCTTTACGGTAACTACGATTCAAACATTAAAGATTGGAACGGCTACCAAGTTTCTGCAAACTGGTTCAAACCATTCTACTTCTTCGAGAACGGTTCATTCATCTCTTACCAAGGTTACATTGATTGGCAGTTTGCGATGGAAGACGAGTACAGCGCAGAAAGCAGCGGCGGCGCAATGTTTAACGGTATTTACTGGCACTCAGACCGTTATGCTGTAGGTTACGGTCTTAAAGCTTACGAAACTATTTATGGTCTAGAAGACGGTGGATTCGCAGGTAAAACTTCAGGTGTGAGCCACTACCTAGCAGTAACTTACAAGTTCTAATAGAACTTCTAAGAAAGTTTCCAAAATGGCACCCTCAGGTGCCATTTTTTATTGCTTTCATTTAATGCCTCGTTATCCTTGCAGCATCACTTTCTTATCTCGGTATTGCTGTGAACATCTCAATTATTGGGCCTGGGGCTATCGGCTCTTTGTGGGCTATCAAACTCTCTCAAGCGGGTCATAATGTGTCTTTGTGGAGTCGCTCCACTGATAACTCAATTGACTTATCGCTTGATAGACAAACTTCACTTTCCTTCAGTAACAACAATATCGAGAAGCTATCAGAAAGTGATCTAGTGATCTTCACGGTCAAGGCTTGGCAAGTAGAAGAAGCCACCACCCCACTGCTTCAATATCTCGACCCTGATACCATTCTTATCTTCATGCACAATGGAATGGGCGCGGTCGATCAGATAGCAACTCAAATTGATGCTCACCCGGTAGTATTGGCGACCACCACCCAAGCGGCATTCAAACCCAATCGCAACAATGTATCCCACACAGGAATCGGCCAAACTCAATTGGGTGCTTTTAACCTCAAGGGTCAACAGTGCACTTTTTTAGTTGATGTGTTGGAGCATGCCTTACCTGCTGTAAGTTGGAACCCAGAAATAAAAACCGCACTCTGGACTAAGCTCGCCATCAATTGTGCCATCAACCCACTGACTGGGTTGGAACAAATCAAAAACGGAGAGCTTGCTGACAAAAGATTTAGCGAAGCTCTGAGTTCTATAATTAAAGAACTCACGCAAGTGATGCTAGCTGAAGGCATTACTTGTTCCTTCGACGAATTAGAAACAAGCACCAGCTTGGTTATTCAAGCGACAGCAAAGAACAATTCCTCAATGAAGCAAGATATGTTTTACCAACGAAAGACAGAGATCGACTTCATTACCGGACACCTAATAAAGACGGCACTTAAGCATCAGATAGAAGTTCCTGTTAACCAAAAACTCTTCGATCAGGTTAAAGAACGAGAAAATAGCTGGAATCATCAAGATTAGTCAGCAACGGTTAACAAGTCGCGATAAAATAACGATACCGCTCAGCATAACGCTAGCACCAATTTCCAAGATTTAGGTAAGAATAGATGCTTGATATCAATCACATCCGAGAGCAGTTTCCTGCGCTATCACAAACCATCAACCAACAACCGTTGATTTACTTAGACAGCGCGGCAACGACACAAAAACCTCAGGTGGTTATTGATGCTATTAGCCAATATTACTCCAAGCAGAATGCCAATGTTCACCGTGGCAGTCATAGCTTAACAGCTCAAGCAACCAGTCAATTTGAATCGGCTAGAGACAAGGTCGCTCAGTTTATTGGCGCGACATCGTCAAAAGAGATTATTTGGACTCGTGGTGCAACCGAAGCACTTAACCTGATCGCACAAACTTACGCAAGAAGCACGCTTCAACCTGGCGATGAGATCTTAGTCAGTGAAATGGAACATCACGCCAACATCGTGCCTTGGCAAATTGTTGCAGAGCAAACCGGTGCTAAAGTCGTGAAAGTACCAATGACATCAGATTGTGACTTTGACGTTGTTGCGTTTGACGCCCTTTTGAATGAACGAACTAAGATTGTCGCTCTGGCTCAGATAACCAACGTAACGGGTTCTCGTCAGCCGATTGAAACAGTTATCGAGAAAGCACATAAAATGAATGCAATTGTTGTGGTCGATGGCGCGCAAGGTATCGTTCATGAGCCCGTTGATGTTGCTACTTTAGGGGCTGACTTCTACGTGTTCTCAGGACATAAACTCTATGCTCCCGCTGGTATTGGAGTGCTTTACGGCAAGCTTGAATTGCTAGAAGCGATGCCACCTTGGCATGGTGGTGGCAAGATGGTTGAACGCGTGTCTTTCTCTGGCACTACCTTTTCTGAACTTCCGGGGAAATTTGAAGCGGGCACGCCAAACGTGGCAGGAGCCATTGCATTAAGTACAGCGATAGAGTGGTTACATCAGTTTGAGCAACACGATGTGGAAACTCACATCCACCAGCTACAGCACGAGACTTATCTTGCACTCAGTAAACTGGATGATATTCAGGTATTGGGTTATCAACCCAACGCAAGTGTGATTACTTTTGTGATGGACGGTGTTCACCATCAAGACATTGCTACGCTGTTGGATCAACAAGGTATCGCAGTTCGCGCTGGTCACCACTGTGCTCACCCATTAATGGATGCACTTAATGTGAAAGGCACGGTTCGAATCTCATTTGGTATTTACAACAACATGGATGATGTTGAAAAGCTTGTAGCGGCGATAGAAAAAGCCGTTGATATGCTTTAGCGAGTAGCGAAATTATGTAGGGTTGGCGTTTAGCGTCAACCCTTTTTGTTTCTGTGTATCTAAGAAATGTTAAGCACTTAACTCTTGGATTTGAGCAACAATCGCTTTTAATCCATTGCCGCGAGATGGGCTTAGGTGAGTAATTAAACCAATTTTCTCAAAGTATCCATCGATATCGAGCGCTTGAATCTGCTCTGATGTTTTACCGTCATACGCAGCCATCACTAAAGCAATAAGACCACGCACAATACGTGCATCCGAATCTGCGCAAAAATACCAAACACCGTCGATGTTCTGAGAAACTAGCCACACTTGGCTTTCGCAGCCAGAAACCACAACCTGATCACTTTTCAGTTCATCAGGCATCGTTGGCAGTTTCTTGCCCCATTGAATCACTTGGCGATAACGGTCTTCCCAGCCGCTGAATGTCTGCATCTTCGCGACAATATCATCACTGGTAATTTCAGTGCCGAATGGAGAGCTTGGGAATGTAGTCATTTTAATATCCAGTCGATTGTTAATTGAGTAGAAGACGTTACTTAGCGTGCTTTTGAATCAGCTTTTCTACGATACGTGAAACCGCCACAAAACCAAAAGTCGCGGTGACCACTGTCGCAGCGCCAAAACCCGTCGCACAGTCCATGCGTTTTGGACCTTCCGCTGTTGCTTTCGCAGCACATACACTGCCGTTAGCTTGAGGGTATTTCAGTTGCTCAGTCGAGAACACACAATCGATACCAAACTTACGCGCAGGGTTCTTAGGAAAATTATGATGACGACGAAGGGTGTCTTTTAGCTTCTTCGCGAGCGGATCTTGAATCGTCTTCGTCAGATCAGCCACTTTAATTTGAGTCGGGTCGACTTGCCCACCCGCGCCACCCGTGGTGATCACTTTGATTTTATTGCTACGACAATACGCCAACAACGAAGCCTTCGCTTTCATGCTATCAATCGCATCGAGAACAAAATCGAACTCTTTCGACAAGTACTCAGCCTGATTGTCTGGGCCAATAAAGTCATCAATCAGGTTCACTTTACACTCAGGGTTAATAAGCTTAACGCGCTCTGCCATCACTTCGATTTTGCTCTTGCCAACCGTACCCGACATAGCGTGGATTTGACGGTTGATGTTAGTCACGCACACGTCATCCATATCTATCAACGTCAGCTCACCTAAACCAGTACGAGCAAGCGCTTCAACAGCCCATGAACCCACGCCACCAATACCGATAACACACACGTGTGCGGCTCTAAGTATATCGACTTCACTATTGCCATACAGGCGACGAGTGCCACCAAATCGTTGGTCATAGTTTTCTGAAGCTGGAATGGTCAATTCACGCATTGTTGCCGCCAATTTATTTCTGAGAAAAAGAAAAGAGTGCGTTTTATACGCACTCTTGAATAAAAAGTCTAGGGGATTAGCGATTCGCTTTCAATGCCCTATTTTATTGCCGTTTACTCAACCTTCTCAGGAGGCAAAGCCCAAGGCGCTTCAGTTGCGCTACCATCTAGACCCAGCTTCCACACTCGACCAAAATGCTTGTAATGACCCGCTTCAGTACCCGCTCTTGGTCCCATACCGTGGTAGAGGTCTAAGTGGTTCTGCTTAACCGCACCACCGGTATCCAAAACCAATAGTAGTCTTAGTTGGTGCGCGCCGCTCCAAGTACCATCAGCATTCAGTAACGGAACCTCAGCAAGAATAGGTGTGCCCATCGGGAGAATAGAACGATCACCTGCAACCGCCGCCATTGGCAACAATGGAATGCCTGCGCTGCCCATTACCGATAAATCTTCCCTAGAACTAAAGAAAACAAAAGAAGGGTTTTGCTCAAGCAGCTCTTTTACCACTGAAGGCTCATTTGCCATTACCCACTCTTTAATGGCTTTTAATGACATTTTTTCGCGTGGCACTAAGCCTCGATCGATCAATACACGGCCAATGCTCACATAAGCTTTGTTGTTCTTACCCGCATACGCGAAATATTTAAGCGTGTCGTCATCACCAAAATGAACAAAGCCGCTGCCCTGAACTTCCATCATAAACGGGTCGATACGGTTTGCAGCGTAACCTAATTCCAGACCTTGACCTTCTAATGCACCGTTGTAGATCTCTTCGCGAGTAGGACAATCTTTATCACAATCAGGAAGCCCATAAACAGGGAATCGGTATTCTTCATTCGCTTCATGGCGCAGCTCCATCACAGGAGAAAAGTAGCCCGTGAACAAAACATTGCCTTGCTTATCGCCACCACCAAGTTGAGCGGTTTGAACACCGAAGTTAGCTAGCTCGCTCGGATCACCACTTTGCATCGCCCACTCATTAAGCTGCTGATAAAGCGGTTCATAGATTTTTGCCATCGAAGGGGATTTAGAAACCACCATCTCAGCTTGTTCTGAAAATGCGGTGTAGTCTCTTGGTTTATTAGATTCAACCTGATCGACCTTATTTAAGGTGCGGGGAAATTCATCATCAAGGTGTTGTTGAGCACGATCGGTTGGTTGAGCACAGCCAAATAGTAAAGAGGCGGCAACAAGGGGAAGCCATTTTTTAATCACAAGAGTCATCCTAAAAATTCTATGCATCGAGGATGACAAAAACGCTCAGATAACACAATCTTAGATTGTAAGAGTTTACAGTAAGATAACCTATCGGACGGAATTATCGATATAGCCTTTGAGGCGAAAGACTGGGTTGTAGTGCCCATCTGAATCTAGCACCATTTCTGTATGATCAGCTTTGGTCATGCGGAAGCGATACGTTTTATCCCCCGCCTTATATTCAAAGTAGTTACCATCGAACTCAAAGTTAGTCGAAATGACTGAACCACCGACTGAGACACCGTTGGCATTTAGCACAAATTCATCTGTCGCATAATGAGCAACATCTTGTTCGACCCAGGTGCCATACAGCAAGTGATCGGGTGTTGCTGCATCTTGTACTCGATTAATAACATCACCAAAAAGAGACACCACCGCAAACGTTCCGACCATAGCTAATGCCATTAGGCTGCGTTCAATGATCTTACGCTTCAATTTAGATTGGTTGCGTTGCTCAGCTTCACTGTAGAGGCCTTTGGTTATCTCATCGATCTTGTTCTTTCTTGCTGGAGCTTGTTGCATTCGGTGACTACTCATAAAGATGCTATGCGCATTCTACACTGAGACAGTTTATATAATGAACCCTAGATGAGAATAGTTTGCGCTTTATTCCAAAAAATGTGTTGTTTAACTTTGAATTTAAATGCTAAATTAACGAATAAATAAACAAAAATGGACTTGTTCTGTGAAATTAAGAAGTACAGCGCTAGTAAAAGGTTTCAGACAATCAACCCCTTACGTAAATGCCCACCGTGGTAAAACCATGGTAATTATGCTGGGAGGCGAAGCCGTTGCCGATAGAAACTTTGGTAACATTATTAGTGATATTGCCTTACTCCACAGCCTTGGAGTCAAGATTGTTCTTGTTCATGGGGCAAGACCGCAGATCAACCAACTGCTAGAAAAACAAGATTGCCATACGCCTTACCACAAGAATATTAGAGTCACCGATGAATACTCTCTGGGTGTTGCTATGCAGGCAGCCGGCCAGCTACAACTCGCCATAACAGCCCGCCTTTCAATGAGCTTGAACAACACCCCAATGGCAGGTACTCAACTCAATGTGATGAGTGGTAACTTCATTACCGCTCAACCGCTAGGTGTCGATGATGGTACCGATTATTGCCACAGTGGGCGCATTCGTCGAATCGATATCGAAGGGATTAATCGCACACTTGACCAAGGTTCCATCGTCCTTCTTGGGCCTATAGCTAGCTCCGTGACTGGCGAAAGCTTTAATCTGCTTTCTGAAGAAGTCGCAACTCAGGTTGCTATTCGTTTAAAGGCCGACAAGCTGATTGGTTTCTGCTCCGAACAAGGGGTAACAGATGAAAGCGGCAATGTACTCGCCGAACTCTTCCCTAAAGACGCCAAACAAATTCTAGAACGCTTAACGGAATCTCAAAAACCAGCCGAAGACATGAGCACAGGAACACTGCGCTTCTTGAAAGGTGCGATCTCAGCTTGTCGGGCCGGAGTCCCTCGTTGCCACCTAATCAGCTACAAAGTCGACGGCGCATTAATCCAAGAGCTGTTCTCTTTTGATGGTATTGGCACCCAAGTGGTTATGGCGAGTGCTGAGCAAGTAAGACAAGCTCAGATTGACGATATTGGTGGCATATTTGATCTCATTCGTCCTTTAGAAGAACAAGGCATCTTGGTTCGTCGTTCAAGAGAGCAATTAGAGCAGGAGATCCACCGCTTTACCATTATCGAAAAAGACGGACTGATCATCGGCTGTGCAGCGCTATACGCCTACCCGGAAGATCACATGGCAGAGATGGCCTGTGTTGCAATTCATCCTGATTATCGTGATGGGAATCGTGGCCAGTTATTACTGGATTACATGCGTCACCAATCTAAATCTCGTGATATCGACCAAATCTTTGTCCTGACGACACATAGCCTTCATTGGTTCCGTGAACAGGGCTTTTACGAGATAACAGTTGATGAATTACCGATGGAAAAGCAAGGGCTATACAACTATCAGAGAAACTCAAAGATCCTGGCGCTCAACGTATAAATAAAGTTTTGGAGCACAATCTCACTTCAAAAGAAAAATAATTGCAAATGTAATCGTTTTCTATATGAGATTTATTAACTATGCACTTTAACTCACAAGTAAAATTGTATAGAATTTGGTCGCTTTAACAAAATAACAAATGTTTTTATTGGAATTACCATCTCGGTTGTCATATCACATGCATTGAGGTGGTCACTGCACGGATTGCTATACCCGTTGACGGTCAGCACGCTAACATTAGCTCTGCTCGTTAATATAAACAGCAAAAAGAGCAACATTGATATGAGAACCATTGTTTGTAACTCGCTGCAAAGTTTTTGGGATATGGCTGATAACCAATTCTTAGAAGGGCTAGACGTACACTGCGTGTTCCCTGTTAGCGAGAATCTAAAAGAGTTTATTTTGAATTGCCAAGCAAAATACAAGATAAACCACATATCGTTTACTCGAGCGTTTTTAAGCAAAGAGTCTTAATAACGTTCAAAGCAACCAGGGATGGTTGCTTTGTGTTTATCTAACTTAAATTCAAGTCCTTTCTAGCGGTAATTAACAACTAGTTTGTTAAGCGACTGCCTAAACCACTCACTCGCTCTGTTTTCACCTTAATCCCACGCTTCAACACATTTATGTCGCTGAACATCATCAGTCGTTTCTTGGCACGTGTAATACCGGTATAGATAAGCTCTCGCGTTAGAATAGGGCTGAAATCCGGCGGCAGGATCATTAAGGTCAGATCAAATTCGCTGCCCTGAGATTTGTGTATCGTCATTGCATAAGCCGTTTCATGCTCAGGCACTCGGCTTGGTAGCACAGCTTTCACACTACCATCCGGCAACTCAAAGTAGACCTTCAATCTAGGTACAGAGTCAGAGTGGCTTGAGTCCGCTTCAAGCATACAGATACCAATATCACCATTGTATAACCCCAAGCCATGATCGTTACGCGTTACCATCACTGGTCGCCCGTGATACCAGAGTTCATCATTGTGCGGATTCACCAAGCGTCTTGCAGCAAGTGCCCTTTCGATTCTGTGGTTGAGGCCTTTAACACCAAAGTCACCTTCACGAATGGAACACAGCAATCGACACTGGCTGAACAGATCGAGAACCGATTTCGCTCTCGCTTCTTGAGTTTCTAACTCTTCTAGCGGCACATTCATTCGATTGAGATACGCACCATACTCATTAACCAAAGTTCGCAGCATCAAGTTATAGCTGTCACTCGACAGGGGATGATTTTCGATATCCTCAAACCCTTTCGCAAACACTTGATCGACCTGATTAGCAGAGCCGTTATTGATCGCTTTTGCCAACTGTCCGATACCGGAACGCGCATCGAAGCGGTAACTCTTCTGCAGCATACACAAACTATCTGCAATCGCAGGAGGGTTAACCGATCCTGTTTTGACTTGTCTTGGTTTAGCTATCGCATCAAAGCCTGTCATTTCCGCAATCAAGTTACCTTGCGCGCTGCTGTAACCGGCAGAATTGAATGAACAGATATCACCCAACACGGCGCCTGCCTCTACTGAAGCGAGTTGATCTTTATCGCCAAGCAAAATCAGCCTTGCGTGTTCGGGGAGTGCATCCACCAGCTTATACATCATGGATAAGTCGACCATCGATGCTTCATCCACCACCAAGATATCAAGGTGAAGTGGATTACGTCGATTGTGTCTAAACTCCGCTCGATTAGGAATCGCGCCAAGCAATCTGTGTAAAGTGCTCGATTCCGTTGGTATGTTGGCTTTTACTTCAGGTGCTAAAGGCAGTTGCTCAATCGCTTTACCAATCGACTCTGTTAAACGAGCCGCGGCTTTACCCGTTGGCGCAACTAGCTTAATCGTTGGTGTTTTGCCTTGGTTTAGTGATTGCTCGACCATCGCCGACAATAACTTGGTTACTGTGGTCGTTTTACCGGTACCCGGCCCACCAGAAATCACCGCGAAGCGACGACTTAACGCCACCGCTGCTGCGACCTTTTGCCAGTTCAAGCAAACAGATAAAGGCACCAAGCTGTCTAGAGCATCTAAATCAGTCACTTGTTTGGCTTGAACAATCGCTTGGTCTATCGCGCCCCAATCCAGAACATGTTCATCGACAATATCTAGATGGTCACACACCAGTTGTTGGCGTAATACCTGAGACGTTTGTTGGTTTGCTTCAGCCTTGGCTAAGGCATTAAACAGAAAATGATAACTGCGTGCGAATAACTGGTTGAGCGTTTCAGTGAGCGCTTTTTTCTGCTCCATGTTGAACTCGACTGGCTTACTTAAACGGTTTAACGTTTCAGCCAACACTACTTCATAGTTCCAATAACGCTGTAAGTAGACACGCTGTCCATCAAACATTAGCGGCTTAACACAGTCATTGGTTGTGCCAACGAGGTTAGATGATTGCAGAACAGTCACCCAGTCAATCCCCAACAATTTTTGATTCAGTTGCAATGCCGTCTCACCATACAAACCAATTAGCTGAGCAAGATCTGTCTCTTGAACAAGCTGAGTACAGATATGCCCCTTGCCTAATTCATGGCTCACCACCCCAGCTAGAAAGCCGATCTCTTGAGAGTGACTCGTCGCTTGCTGAGCAATAAAACGAGCAAACTGATAATCCAATTGGCGAATTGAGCCCTTGGCTGCAAGGAACTTGAGTACATCCATGATCTGCTCAGGGATAAGTGAAACTGGCTTTACAGCGTTAACTGTTTCCATTGTCGTGGTCGTTGTCATTATAGAAGCCCCATCTGTCCAGTTTCATTATCATTCAATTGTGCTGAACGTCTGTCTATCACTTTACCGTCAATCAATTGATCCATTTCATCGAGCAAAGCCAATGTAGGTTTAGCCGAGAAAATACCTTGTTGAGATTGGCCGTCCATTCCTCTTAAAAACAAGTAATAAACCCCACCAAAATGCTGCTCATAGCTGTAATCCGCAACGCGGCTGCGTAAGAAACGGTGCAATGCCAACGCATAGATTTGATATTGCAGATCGTAACGGTGGTCGGCCATCGCCGACTTCAGTGCTTCACCATGGTAGACAGCAACGTCATCACCTAGATGATTCGATTTCCAGTCGAGTACATAATATTTACCCTGATGCTCAAACACCAAATCGATGAAGCCTTTCAGCATGCCTTGCACGGTTTGGAAACCTAGGTCGCCCGCTTTAGCCGATAACGGATCGTGATATTGAATGGTTTGATTCAGCTCAGATGCGGCCAACACTTCGATCGGTAGTAAGAATTCCATCTCAACTAAGCGTTGCGTTGAGTCTTTCTCGCTTAGCTTTAAGTTCTTACCATCCAGCGCGGTGTTCAGCACCGTATCGACCAGTTGTTGAAGCACTGGTAACCACTCTAGTTCGTATTGCTCTGACTCTAACAAGTGAGTGATTACTTGCGTGTTATGTTCGCTGGTTGCTGGCTCAGTAAATTCAACATCCTCAAACAAGGTGTGCAAGAAAGTACCAGGGCGAGCGCCACGAGGGAACGTGAATATAGAACGTTCAGGTTCAATCAATTCCGACTCGTCTTGTTCATCAGCCGAGTCAATATCGAAACCAGACACCTCAATCGTCGCATCATGACTTGCACCGTGACTGCCTTGTTTGACTAATCCTGAGTAACTGGTGATACGCCAAGCTCGGTCAATTGAAGCTTTAAGTTCACTGGCATGTAAGTCTTCACTCACTTGTTCTGTTTGCACAAAAACTTGTTCGTGAGCGGTAGGCGTTTCAGACAGTAATACGCTTGAATTCTTACCCTCAATCGCTGCCAAAGCTTGATTCAACTCAGCAATACCTTGCTCCTGTCCATTTTGAACCAAGTAGCCCATCGCACTCAAATGCACACCCGTCGGCTCTTTGGTTGAACGCCCTTTACGTAGCGGAGCCATGCCAATGAAACAACCGTAAACGGCACGAGTAAGCGCCACGTAAATCAAACGTAAGTCTTCCGCCAATCGCTCTTTGTCGGCTTGCGCTAAGGCACTGTCGCTACCCGTAATATCAAGCACTGTGGTATCAGACTCGTGATCGTAGAACTTACCTTCACTCGCTTCACGATAACTCGCCACGAACGGCAGGAATACTAGGTCATATTCCAAACCTTTCGATTTATGAATAGTGACGATTTGAACTAAGTTTCTCTCTGATTCAAGGCGTTGAATGTCGTCTTCACTGCCACCTAAACCATTTTGCGCATCTGATATCGCTTCTGCTAGCCAACGTAACAAGCCATAGTCGCTGTCGAGCTCCTGCCTAGCTTGTTGCAACAGTTCGCCAATGTGCATCAAATCGGTAAGTGAGCGCTCACCATTTTCTTCTTCTAGTAAGCGCTCCGCGAGATGTCGCTTGCTAATAACGCTGCGCAGCATTGGTAGCACGCCACGCTGTAGCCACAACTTACGATATTCTCGGAATTCGTTAACGACGTTTTCCCAAAC
The DNA here is from genome assembly GCF_900382755.1 of Vibrio sp. Evd11. NCBI lineage: Bacteria > Pseudomonadati > Pseudomonadota > Gammaproteobacteria > Vibrionales > Vibrionaceae > Vibrio > Vibrio sp. Evd11. The sequence goes on along the minus strand of NZ_OSDX01000012.1, from coordinate 52,132 downwards.
CACTTCATCGTTGTTGAGCTCATCCAATGAGGCCGCATCCAAAGCAAACAACTCTGAGGCTAAACTGGCGCGCAATGCACGGTCGTTTTCAGGTGTCAGCACCGCTTGTAGTAGGCGTTGAATATCTTGCGCGACCAAGCTGGTGAATACACTGTCTCGGTTAGATAAGTAGACACTAGCGATGCCTTGTTCGGATAGCGCGTTCTTAATCAGGCGACCTTCACTACCGGTTCGAACCAAGACAGCAATATCACCTGCATTCACAGCATGTTGTTTTTTACCGTTATCAAAATAAGCTTGCTCGTTTTGAGAAGCGGTCAGAATGGTTTGAATTTGACTCGCCGTCGCCTCAGCCATTGCCTTGTGATATTCGCCTTTCGGTAAGGGCTTATCTTCTGCATCCTGCAGCCAAAAGGTGAGCGCGTGCTGAGTTTGACCATTCATCACCCATTGGCGTTTGTCGGCCGATGGGCTGGCTGCTACGGGCAAAAATGGAATGTCTTGGTCGTAGATAAACGGGCTATCCGAATTCATAAACACTTGGTTTACCGCGCTGACCATATCAGCACTCGAACGCCAGTTAGTGCCTAACGTGTAGTGAGCACTAACTTGGTTTCTTGCCTTAATGTAGGTAAAGATATCCGCGCCACGGAAGCCATAGATCGCCTGCTTCGGGTCACCGATCATAAACAGGCCACATTGCGGATTATCGAGATAGATTCGGCTAAAAATACTGTATTGCAGCGGATCGGTATCTTGGAATTCATCAATCATCGCCACTGGGTATAAAGTGCGGATTCTCTCCACCAGCAGTGATTGCTCATCCACATCAATTGACGCGGATAACTGAGTCAGCAAATCATCAAACGATAGCCACTGCTTCTGCTGTTTCGCCTTGGCTAACATGGTTCGACAATGAGTAATCGCATGTGCCAACAATGGGGCTTTCAGATCTGCAGGGGAGTTTAAGAAGCTCTCAATAGCCTCGAAAACTACGTGCTGAGGTGCAGTGCCTTTTGGTGTTTTCTCGATTAATGTTGCTTGAGAGAACTTCTCTAATTTGTCTGGGAACTGGTAATCATGAGTGTCGCTCTGCGCCCATGCTGTGACGGCTTCTAACCAAGTCGGCAAAGACTTCTTGGTGTAGCTGCGCTTGTTCACATCTGAACCTGAAATCAAAGCCAAAAAGTCCGCTTCGGATTCGCACCACAACGCCTTAAGTTGCTTAACTTTATCTAGGTTTTGATTGTGCAGAGTTTGCAAGTCACCCGACATCGCATCTACTGTCAATTTCAGCGGAGATCCTGTCAGATAACGATTTACGTCTGCTAATAATGCAGCAGGCGAACCCCAAATATTTCGCACTTCGCCAGCCAGTTGAATTGGCAGCGGGTAAAACTGCTTACGCCAATAGTCAGCTACCACTTGCGCTTTCAGGTGACTTTCATCGGTCACAAATTCATTATCAAAACGGCTTCCAGACTCAAAGGCATTTTGAGTCAACATTCGCTGACAGAAACCGTGAATGGTGTAGACCGCGGCCTCATCCATTTGTCTTTCGGCATTAAGCAAAGTTTTCGCAGCACCAGCATGATCATCAATGGCTTGTAACAAAGGAGCAATCACTGGGTCGTCACTTTGCCCCCGAGCAAACGCAATGCGCGCATCATGGATTCGAGCACGGATACGATCTCGCAGCTCTGCCGTTGCCGCTTCAGTAAAGGTCACAACCAAAATTTGGTCTACGGTTAGCGGCTCTTGGTGTCGAGTGGCTTCAGTCAGCTCACCTTGTGGAGCGGCCGTGCCGTGCCCGAGCAGTAGGCGCAAGTACAAGCCAGCGATGGTAAATGTTTTACCCGTACCCGCTGATGCTTCAATTAAACGCGCGCCATGAAGTGGAAACGTCATGGTATCGAGTGTCTGTGGAGCGATTACCTGAACACTGCTTGTGGTCGTCATGCCTTACTGCCTTCTGATAAATGTGTTGTTACAAATGTGACCTAGCGTGGAAAACGTCATTCAATTTACGTCCTACGCTAATTTGTTAATAGTTAGTGCGATCTCTCTCACGGATCAATTCAGATCGCCTCGCTACTATGCGCCCACGAGTTCAGGAGCGCGTACGAGTTTTGTACTTTACGGCGTTACTTTGAACCACAGAATAATGGTCCCTCTGACCTGTGGCCGTACAGCGAACGCCCTACACTAATAATGATTTACTGGCGGCCACTTTATTTCCTGTACCTTGCTTTTCTTCACTTCGATTCCCTTCACCTTGAAAGCAAGCATCCCAAATGCTGACCAGCGACTCTCTTTCGTCTTCTATTGATTCAGCGCGTACGCCATTGATCTTGTCGATCACAGCCACTTACTCCTGATCTTCCAGATCGGCAGCAGCCAATCTTGCCGCCTGTAGCACAAGCGTTGAATACATACGCGACTCAGTAGCCAGTTCATCATCCCACTTAGACCAAATTCGAGAGATGTAAGTATCTCTGCCCTCGCCCGTAAAGGCGAAGCTATCATTAAAGGTATCAGCCATTTTCTTAAGTGACTTTTCTTCGTCATCGACCCATTTACCACGACTAAAGCCAGCCTCAACGCCAGCCAATGCGGTTTTCGGGAAGTAAGGTAGCGGTGCTGTCATGCCTTGATAAAACAGTCGCACTAATTCAGCCAACAAGCTCTTCGCTTGCTGCGCATCGCCGATAGGCTGTAGCGTTTGGTGAACCACGCCCTCTTTTCTGTCATAGCCAATAATATGGGTCGTTTTTTCGTGCCCCATCACAGCGCAGGATAGATGATCAATCCACGCAGCCAAGTAATCTTGAGAGCGTATTTTGCCGCTACGGAAACGAACTAGACCCGATTGATAGTTTTGAGTTAACCAACCCATCAAGCGAACAGGTTTACCTTCGCCTAACACATCAAATTCGATATTCACTTCGAGATCTTGTTGCGGTGATCCGCTCACAAATCGAATCTCTTTGGCCAAGTCTTCCGCTTGCACACGGTTGGTTTCAAATTCGATATCACCAAAGGCGCCAACCGGTAATCGGCCCTGTGCTTTTTGCTCAGAGACAAACAATCGAACGGCTTCGTCTGCGCCTTCAGGGTGGTCCAGTAACACTTGCAGCAAAGCATCCTTAAGTTGGAAACTCTCTAAACCATTAAGTACAAATGGCTCATCATCTTCCATCACAGGAAGTGGCGGCTCAAACACCACTTTTAGACGGCGATTAAAGAAGTACTGCACTGGCAAACGCCAAAAACGCTGTAATTCAACCAAATCGAGTTCTAACGGGTACGTCGCCCCCAACAAATAGTCATCTAAGGCGCGATTAAATTCACCACTGCGTTCACCGGAACGGTTAGCCGCAGGAAGCCACTCTTTGGCGTAACTCAGCACATGGCTTGCATCACCTTGAATAAACGCAGCAGGGCTGAACGGTGTCATGGTGTGTTCAAAGCTGATCGCTTGAGTCAGGTTGATGCCTGAATCATCACTTGGTAAGGCTTGGTCGTCACTCAAACAGTAGTTCTGTTGGCAGTATTCAATCAACTCTGAAACCAATACCGACGGCACTCGCTCAGTATTATCTTGAATCGAACGGCCGACATAGCTGATGTATAAACACTCTTGCGCCGACAACATCGCCTCTAAGAATAGGTAGCGGTCATCATCACGACGAGAACGATCACCCGGACGAGTGCGCCCGTTCATCAAATCAAAACCTTCTGGCGGCATTGAGCGAGGGTAAACACCATCATTCATGCCTAATAGACAAACGGTTTTGAACGGGATAGAACGCATCGGCATCAGGGTACAGAAGTTCACTTGCCCCGCTAAGAAACGCTGACTAATACGCGCACCCGATAACTTATTATTGAGATACTGGTAGATAATGCTTGGCGACAGCTCTTGTTCGTACAAGGCATCATCAAGTTGTTCATTCAGTTGCGAAAGTGCATCACGAATCGACTTAAGCACCACCTCGCCTTCCAGCTCAACCGCAAAGAAATCATCAATCATTTGCAGCAAGGTTTCACGCCACATATCGATAGATTGGGTTTCAGTTAAGCGTTGACGGTAATGGGCAATACGATCGATAAAGTGCGCTAACTTACCTGCAAGTTCGGCGTTAATGCCTTGAACTTCGTTATAAGCGGCAATCGGGGAGTGTTCAGTTTCAAATAAACCTGCAGAGTCCGACATCGCATAACCCAATAGCATGCGCTGAATGCCGAATAGCCAAGTATTTTGCTCGGTCGCAGGTAGATCAAATTCTGTCGCCGTTGAAGCATCGACACCCCAACGAATGCCCGCCTCTTCAACCCATTGCTTAGCTTGCTCGAATTGAAACTCGTCAATACCAAAGCGTGCCATCATCGCAGGAATTTCTAACAGCTCTAGCAACTCAGACGCTAGACAACGCGTGTTCGGTATCGCGACCAATTGCATGAAAGCGGTCAGAATTGGGCTTTCTTGGTCTGCGGTTCTATCAGAGATCGAGTAAGGGATATAACGCTCACCCGGAGCATTACCAAATACCGCCTGAATCGCTGGGCTATAAGCATTAATGTCAGACACCATTACGATGATATCGCGTGGTTTCAGTGTCGGGTCGGCATCAAACATCGCCAACAACTGATCATGAAGAACTTCCACCTCGCGCATTGGGCTGTGACAAGCGTGTACAGTTAACGAGCGATCGCCAAGCTCAACCACCTGTTTATGGTTGCTGGAATCCAAAACCTCATCATTGCGATGCTCTTCCAATTCAAGGATATCTCTTTGAATTTGATGCAATAAGCCATCTCGCTCTACATCAATAAAAAATTGATACTCCTCAGTATCTCCCTCAGAGAGCAAAAGTAAGTTATCTCGTCCTAATTTTCCCATCGAAGCTAATAAATTATTTCCAATGGCATTATCAATATGCAGTTCATCATGCACTTCATATTTCCCACCTTCCATTAAGGAAGACGAGCCAGCTGATGAGAGCATATTATTAGACAAAGCGAGCTTTTTACGTTGCTTAGCCTCAAATCTTGCTAAATCTTTGAGGCTTTTGATGTCTCCCCAATAAGGCTTACTTGGGTTAGTAAACATCAGATGCACATCAATCTGCTCACCCAGAGCTTTCAATGCATCCATGTAACGAGGAGGCAACGAAGAAATACCAAACACAAATAAGCGTTTAGGCAGATGTTGCAATTGGCCTTGTTGCTTGGCTAGCGCTTCAATGAAGTCGTGATACAAGTTCCCACGGTGGTATTTTGATTGGCCTTGAGACAAGGTTTGCTCATAGAGTGCTTGCCACAAAATCGGTTGCCAAGGGTGAGCTTGCTGCCCTTCATCATCGACCAACTCAGCAACGGGCTCTCCCGCTTCCCACATCGCCATCCATTCAGGCCGATACACCAAGTAACCATCGAAGATATCGGCAATTTTCTCGGCCAATTGATACAACTTAGAGTCATCTTCGTCGTTTTCAAGATAACGTTGCAGAGGTAAGAAATCAGGGTGGTCAAGCTTAGCCGGTAGCAAACTCATCAACTTCCACGTCATCGCTTCTTTGTTAAAAGCACTGCGTTTAGGTACATCAGGAAGCACTTGGGTAAACATATCCCAAATGAAGGTTGCTGGAAGAGGAAAGTCTATATTTGCTGCTACACCAAACTCTTTGGCGAGTTCCATCTTAAGCCATTGAGACATACCTGGGCTCTGAACCAAGATCTGCTCTTTTTCGAAAGGGTTGGCTAAAGGATCACTTTTGATTAAGTGAACGAGAAGGATTTTTAAAGTATCGACTTTATTGGAATGGTAAACAGTAAACAAAGTGCACTCACGCTAATCTTGCCACAATATAAAGCCAGATTAGCATAAGTGCCGAGTTTGGATTAGGAATATAAGCTTATGAAATACTGAAAACTTAAGGTCCGTTTATCTTTTGAACTATTGCTTCTTACAATCTACTGCCTACCGCACTTAGAACACGGTGAGGTTTGTAATTCATGTAATAACGAACCGCCACATAACCCACTACAAACGTTGCCACAATCAATTCTAGATACGCTAGGTTGAAGACTTGATCCACATAGTGAGTTTCCACACCAACAGTTTGCATCCAAGCCGCCAATTTGAATAACGCCGTTGCACCAATCACGATTGGGAATGTAAACGCCGCATAGCCAGGGCTGAATGGCAGACGAAGTAGTTTGAAAAACGCGATGTAGATAATAAACGTCATCAACACTGCAATGCCAAAGAGTAACCCAATGATCACTGGCGAAGGATTTGCCGTCACCGTTAGGTAGCCAGCTAAAGATAGACTTGCTGGTGCCGCCATAATCGCAATGGTTGGTTTTGCTGCGTCAGGCACTTCATGAGAGAAGATCAAACGGTAGATCATGAGCGGTAGCATTACGGCATAAACCAATAAGCCAAAAACTAAAGTCGCGTGAGCAACAGGTTCTAAGATCGGATTACCTGAAAAAGAAACGTCTGCCACGATAATACCGATTGGTGGCACAAACCAACTTGGCACCATGTGGTGAATCTCAAAGTTTTTAGCTCTGTGGTATAAGAAGCTCACCAAGAACACGACATGTAACGCTACCGAAGCGAGCCACACAGCTTCTTGTAAGAATTGAGAGATTGGAGCCAACGAAGCAGACACCACCATACAACCCATCGCGAATGTGGGTACAACACTACCGACAACAGGATGAGCAAGGTCTTCACGTAATAAGTGGCCATGAATCAAAAATTTCACAGCTAAAACAAGAAGTAATACCGCCGCAATGCCTGCACTGATCCACTGCACCAAACCCGGTGTGTGTAAAGTACCTTGTGCGACTAAAACGCCATCCCAACACCAGCCTAAGCTTGCAATTGCGAGTGCTAACCCTGCCATGGGTGTTGGAGCTCCTGTTAATCTATATTTAATACGTTGAATCATGTCAGCCTCTCTTAAACTTAATTCACTAAACTTGTGAACTCATCAGCTTGTTGAAGCCATAATACGCTTGCGCTTCGTTAAACAATATCCAATTATATATAACAAGTGTTCATTAATACTGAACGATACCTTTCCACCAGCAGCGTAAAACTAGGAACCTGATGGCTAATATTTCAATCAAACAACTCAAAGTGTTTGTCACCATTACCCAACATTCGACGCTTACCGCCGCATCGGAAGCACTATTTTTGTCTAAGGCTGCAGTCAGCATGGCGCTGGGCGAAATGGAGAAACAATTGGGCCACTCTCTATTTGACCGGGTCAACAACCGATTAATTCTCAATCAAGAAGGACAAAAGCTACTTCCTTTGGCTGACGAGATTCTTCACAGAGCCGCAGGCATCGATGTTTTGTTCCGAGATGACCAACCATTAAGTGGCAATTTAAAGGTTGGCGCGAGTGACACTATTGGTAATCAGGTCGCACCGTTTATTCTGTCTGGCTTTCGCGAACTAACTCAGCATCAAGATCAGAGCTTGTTCATTTCAAACAGTGCGCTGATCTGCCAAAAGTTGGTGGATTATGAACTGGATATCGCGTTAATTGAAGGAAAAACACTCCATCCGGAATTGATCTCTAGCCAGTTCAGTAGCGATGAAATGTGTATTATCGTTAGTAATCAACACCCTCTCCTTTCTCAAGACAAAGTTGCATTGCAAGATTTAGAAGGCAGCCACTGGATATTGAGAGAGTCAGGTTCAGGAACTCGCGAGTTTTTCCTGCGTGCTGTTGCACCTCGTATTGAACATTGGTATGAATCCTTTGAACTCAACACCACCGAGGCCATCATCAATTCGGTTTCTGCAGGGCTTGGGCTCGCTTGTTTATCAAGGTTAGCCGCACAACGAGCGATTGATTCCGGCCGAGTAAAAGCACTCGATGTCCCGCTCGACATGAAACGCCGATTCTGGATGCTGGTGCACAAAGACAAATATCAAAGCCCGCTGCTGAAATCTTTCATGGGTTATTGTGAAGACTGGGCTACACATCAAGATTGAGGCCGCATAGTTAGGTCATCAACTGGACTTTTTGCATCAGAAACTGTATAAAAAGCCAGTAAAATTTATCAAACTTAGAGGATTAACCATGGCTGTTATCGTCAAGTACGTGGTCGAACGCAACGGAGAAGAGAAAATGACTTTTACCTCTAAAGCCGAAGCTGACGCATACGACAAAATGCTGGATATGGCTGATGAGCTTTTTGAACTGTTAAGCAAAAGCGATTTAGTTGAAGATGAAGGCAAGCAAGAAGAACTTGCAATGTACCTAGCGAAGAATAAAGAAGAAGTTCTTTACGCACTAGGTGCTAAGCGCAAACCAGCTCCGAAAAAAGAAAAGAAACTTGAAGCTGTTGAAGACGCAGAAGAAGATGCAGCATAACTAGCTGATACCTTTCTAAAAAACGTCAATAATGCCTCTAATAAGAGTCCGTTATTGGCGTTTTTTTATACTTATTGAAATATAATGAAGCTTGTTTATAGTCGAAATCGCTCTAAACATTCGCTTGCACAAAAGTGTGATAAAGATCTAATCTATAGTCATCAGGTGATGGGGTTCCACCTAAGCTTTTGCTTCAACCGCCCGTTCTTTTCGAACAGTGCTAATGACTCCTACAGAATCGAAAACAGGTAATACTGTTGGATGTATCGCTATTCCTCCATTTTGAAATGGACTTAGTCTATCAAGACCAAGCTTCATGACACCTTTGGATTACCGATACTCAAGATCTGTAGTGAATTAGCCGCACCTCTTCCAACACGTCCTGTTTTCTCAACGCCCTAGGTCTTAAATGGCTCTATCAGTGAGAAAACATTATGCACTACTCTTCAGAAATTCAATCAATGTGCCCTATTCAAAGGGGTGATCTTCACACTTCAGCTCCAATTCCAGTTGAAGGCGCTATGGTTAGCCCAAAAGATGTCATCGCTATTTCTGGCTTAAGCCATGGCGTAGGCACTTGTGCACCACAACAAGGTGCTGCCAAACTAACGCTAAACGTAAAAAACGGCATCATCGAAGAAGCGCTAATCGAAACGATTGGTTGTTCAGGCATGACTCAATCAGCCGCGATGGCAGCCGAAATCCTCACAGGAAGAACCATTCTTGAAGCTCTGAATACTGACTTGGTGTGTGACGCTATTAACGTAGCCATGCGCGAAATCTTTCTGCAATTTGTTTACGGTCGAACTCAATCCGCATTCTCTGAAGGCGGCCTAGAAATTGGCGCTGCATTAGAAGACCTAGGTCAAACACAACGTAGCCAAGTAGGTACTAGCTATTCAACCTCAGCGAAAGGCGTTCGTTACCTAGAGCTTGCAGAGGGTTACGTGACCAAGCTTGCACTTGATGACCATAGCGAAGTGATTGGCTACGAATATCTCAACCTCGGCAAAATGATGAAGGCGATTAATCAAGGTATGTCAGCCAATGAAGCAGCAGACCTTGCTATGGGAACCTACGGTCGCTTCGATGAAGCTGTAACTACCATTAACCCACGCCAACAATAATTTTTGCCAATTTAGAGGAAAGATATGATGAACACTCAATTTAATGAATCAGTAACTCGCGTATTGGCAGAAATGAACTTCGACTCTTTGGAGCAAGCGAACCAATACTGTCTATCACACAATGTCGACCCAAAAGCGTTAGTGATGGATACCCAACCTATTGCTTTTGAAAGCGCTGCCGATGCTTATATCCTTGGCTCAGCACTGGCGTTATTTCGTAAAGCCACCAGCGCAGAACAAGCCGCTAATATTATTGGTGAAGGCCTCCAAGCATTCACCAAACCCGGCAGTGTTGCCGAGCAACGCCAAGTCGGTATTGGCCACGGTGCGCTAGCTGCTCGTCTTCTCAATGAAGAGAGCCACTGCTTTGCTTTCCTTGCGGGCCATGAATCTTTTGCTGCTGCAGAAGGTGCGATTAAAATCGCACTCAACGTCAACAAATCACGTCACAACCCATTGAAGGTAATACTCAATGGTCTAGGTAAAGATGCAGCTTACTTAATTTCTCGCATCAATGGTTTTACCTATGTTCGCACTCAATACGATTACCAAACAGGCGAGCTTGTTGAAACAGAACGCCGCCGCTTCTCACAAGGCCCTCGCGGAGAGATCTTGTGTTACGGCGCTGATGATGTACGTGAAGGCGTGGCAATCATGCACAGAGAAGAAGTGGATGTAAGTATTACGGGTAACTCAACTAACCCAACGCGCTTCCAACACCCTGTTGCAGGTATCTACAAAGCAGAACGTACTCGCCAAGGTTTACCTTACTTCTCAGTTGCTTCAGGCGGCGGTACAGGTAGAACATTGCACCCAGATAACGTGGCAGCAGGCCCAGCGTCTTACGGCATGACAGATACCATGGGCAGAATGCATGCTGATGCTCAGTTCGCAGGTAGCTCTTCTGTTCCGGCTCACGTGGCAATGATGGGCTTCATCGGTATGGGTAACAACCCAATGGTCGGTGCGACAGTTGCATTGGCTGTAGCAGTAAGCGAATCTCAAAACGCATAACGACAACGTTGAGCGCCATGCTCTATCCATAGAGTAGAGTCCGTAAACTGAGAAACAAGCAACAACAGACGACCAAAACTCTACACCTATCACTAAAACCAAACAGCCAGCCTTATGCTGGCTGTTTTTTATTCACACTTGCTCTACTATCTATTTCTAACAATTATTTGTATTTAACTGCATCTTTTCAAAGGAATAATATGAAAGAGCTCATCATTCATACCATTACCGTGTTCATGGGCTTTTTTGCCATTATGAACCCTATCGCTAATACGCCAATCTTTCTTGGGTTAACCGGTGATAATGACAGGGAAACGGTTAAATCTATCGCATTCCGATCGGTACTTATCGCCTTCGTTATCGTCAGTACTTTTGCGATTTCTGGCAAACTGATCTTTGATCTCTTTGGTATCACGCTGTACGCACTGCGCATCACAGGCGGCATTCTGGTCTTTTTGATTGGCTTCCACATGCTGCAAGGTGATTCAACACATTCAAAAGCAAAAGAGAAAGTAAACTCAGACGCCCAGCGAGACGCAGCGCTAAGTATCGCAGTATCACCTTTAGCCATGCCAATACTGGCTGGCCCGGGCACCATTGCCACTGCGATGAACTTTGCTAGTACCGAGGGGATTTACGAGACCATCATTACCATCGTGGCATTTGGCCTCCTCTGCACCCTAACCTATGTCTTATTTGTATTCGGCGAACGCTTCGTTAAAGCGGTTGGACCAAGCGCACTGAACGTGATTACTCGAATGATGGGTTTGATACTGGCAGTTATCGGTATGCAGATGCTGATTGAAGGGATAGAGCAGGCTTACAAGGCGCTGTTTGTTTAAGATCAGAACGACGAAGTTCTGATACAAAAATAGCCAGCGATCTGCTGGCTATTTTCTTTTACGGTCAATATAAGGCTTTGTATTTTAAGACTTATATTTACAATACATAACGATCCGATAAGAGCGGTATCAGTATTATTTGTATTCCATCGTTGTTGTTTCAAAGCCTAGTGGTTCTAATACTTTCTTATGCTCAGCCCAAGAAATAAATGATTCGGCATCAGTATTACATACGTCACCTGAACCTTCCGCGCATGGTTTAATACCACCGTCATAGTTGACGCTATATTTCTCGGTACTTCCATCGTATGTCAGGTTATTAACTTTATAAGTTTTAAAACCATTGCCTGAAATGACAATGTCTTGACGATCTGTAGATGTTAATTGAGCATCGCCTAATACATTCCAACCATCACTACCACTTGCATTATAGTTATTAACGATAACAGTGTAGTTATCAACATCGTTCATTGTCGCCCACACTGGATTGTCTTCTGTTCCAGTATTTACCTCAAGAGTTGTCACTGTGCCTGATACACCTTTCACATCTTCTGTAAACGTGTAACGCATGCCTGATACGTAAGGGAACTTGCCAGCATGAGCACCTTCCGCAAGCGTCGGCTCAATTGTGCTGTCAATAAGATTTCGAATCACTTCGCCTTTAACGGTTAAAATAGACAAGTAGTTCGAGAATGGTAATAGTTCTAATGTCGCATTGCCTTCCCTGAAATCACCAGACGCAATATCCGTTCGAACACCACCAGCTCCCACCAAACCAATCTGAACATTTTTACCGGTAACCGTTGTTACCGACGGTTGATTTGCCCAATAAATCATACCTTGAGCAATCATAGGAGCAACATCTGAACCATGCTTATCAGTTCCAGCATCACCAGGACGGCGCTCATGACTGATTTCAGTCGGTGCAGCTGCAACAACATCACCATACGCAGCATCGAGAGCTGGCTTATAAGTTGCGTCGATACGGGTTCTTAAATCAATATCTTCATCTTTTATCGTGATTTTTTCATTATTATCAATAAACGACGTTACATCATCTTTATCAGTACTAATCATTTGATGTTCTCGATGAGAATCGTGATAAAACTCATCATTTGATAATAAAGTATTGTTCCCAACACATGAGATGAGATTGCCGTCTATGTCAAATGATACATCAACGTCTCCGATAGCTTCCGCATATTGGCCAGCTTGAACCACACAAGTATTTTGTACCTTGTCTTTTTGTGGGATCATTTCTGCGTAAATACCATTATTACCTTGATCAAGATCGGTAAAATCACCAAGTAAAGTATGAGAGTGACCGCCAACAATGATATCGATACCCGTTGTATTGGCAGCCAGATCCTTATCGGCAGCATTTCCTATGTGTGAGAGAACAATGATTTTATTCACACCCTTGGTTTTTAAATCATTTATAGTGGCCTGAGTTGCTGTAATTTGGTCACTAAATGTCACATCACCAGTTCCGGTAGCTATCGTTGGCATATCACCCAAGACAACACCGATTACCGCAACAACTTTCTCATCATCACTTGCATCAGAAACAGAGGTAATTGCTCTTTTTTCTGAGCCTTCAAATGCAAACAGTTGATACGGATATAAATTATCTACATTACTTAAAGACTGATCTTTTGATGCATCCATATTATTTGCTAATACAGGAAAACTAACTGTATTGATGAACGATGCGAGCTTGTCGGTATCTAAGTCAAATTCATGGTTCCCAAGTACCATTGCATCTAACCCCATCTGGGACAATAAGTCTGCGTTTGCAGCACCTTCATTTAGCTTAAAGTAAGCGGTGCCTTGCCATGCATCACCACCATGCAAGAATAACAAAGGTTCTTTGTCTGCTTTAGCCCCCGCTTTGATATCGTCAGCGGCTTTCAATAGGCGAGGATAACCACCAAATTCGTTATAAACCTTCTTGCCATCAGCACCCATAGTAAAACTGGATTTTACAGGATCAAAATTTGAGTGAGTGTCATTCACATGTGCTATGCGCAATGTCATATCGGGAGCAATAAAATTGTCGTCATTGTCCGAGCCACAGCCAACTATCGCTACGCCGATAGAGAGCACCAGTAAAGACTTAGTAAAATTCATAGAAGATCCTTTATTAATCGTTTTAATGTCGTTATGGCTGGAAATATACTTATATATCTAAGGGTTTTAGTGATCATTCTCTTAATTACACAGCTGAAAACTTGAGTATTTACTCGGACTGTAAGCACAAACGATAAATCAACAGAACTCGATGAATTATGATAATAAACATGAATTTATAAAGGAAATGTGACTGACTCTATTGATACGGAGAACAAGAAGGGGAGCTATAGAGCTGTATCGGAAATAAAAATGAGGTTGCGCGGTGCAACTCAACCGATCAGCGAAACATTAAGCGCTAACAGTAATATCCGGATAATGAAAACTATCGCTAAAAAGACAAGCAATATCATTTTACAGACTTTATCCCGATACGCCCTTTCATAACGAGGGCGCTCTCTTTATGATGAACGCAATTAAATTAACTTTGCTAACGGCAGCGCTTGTTATTCGAGCAGCTGTTATTGAATAGCAAAATCAAGACTCAACACATGGAGATTCAACATGGCTTACTTTTCACTAGCCTTCGGTACGGCAACCAAAAACCGCGACAATAAAATCATTGAAGCGTTCTTCCCTAACCCACTTCTAAACCCAAGCGATGCTCTAGTAGCGGCTGTTGGTGAGGTTGCAGGTTACACTGAAGGCAACCAAGCTATCGAAATCTCTGCTGCACAAAGCGCAGAACTAGCAAAAGCATTCGCAGCAAACGACGATGCAGCTAACGCATCTTTCGCAGAAAAAGCAGCAGCATCTGAGCAGCCACTTGTTCTTGTTGTTCTTGCGGCTGACGAGAAACCAGCATCAGTTGCTGAAGGCTTCCTAAAGCTACAACTTATCTCTAACCGCCTAGTTCAGCCACACGGCACGGTACTGGACGGCATCTTCGGTCTACTGCACAACATCGCATGGACAAACGAAGGCCCAATCGATCTTCCAGAGCTAACTGAGCGTCAAATCGAAGCTCGCCTTGCTGGTCGCGCTCTATCGGTAGATTGCGTAGACAAGTTCCCTAAAATGGTAGATTACGTGGTACCAACAGGTATTCGTATTGCTGATACTTCTCGTGTTCGTCTTGGCGCACATGTAGGCGAAGGCACAACAGTAATGCACGAAGGTTTCATCAACTTCAATGCAGGTACTACTGGCGTAAGCATGGTTGAAGGTCGTATCTCTGCGGGTGTTGTTGTGGGTAACGGTTCAGACATCGGCGGCGGCGCTTCTATCATGGGCACTCTATCTGGTGGCGGTACTATGGTTATCTCTATCGGCGAAAACTGCCTACTAGGCGCAAACGCTGGTCTTGGTTTCCCAATGGGCGACCGTTGTACGGTTGAGTCTGGTCTTTACGTGACTGCGGGTACTAAGGTTCGTATGCTAGATAAAGAAGGCAACGAAGTAGAAATCATTAAAGCTCGTGACCTTGCTGGCGTTTCTGACCTTCTGTTCCGTCGTAACTCGATCACTGGTCAAATTGAGTGCCTAGCGAACAAGTCTGCTGTTGAACTAAACAGCGAGCTACACAGCAACAACTAATCTATGCGCTAGATGCTAGAAAATACGAAGCCGCTGGGGTTAAATCCAGCGGCTTTTCTTTTTATAGCAGTAAAGCAGGGAAGGTTATACTTTTTCTGCGGCTAGCTGCTCAAGCGCTTGAATAGAGGTTTCTGATACTAACGTACCATCCATGTAGTAGCTGACCTTGTCACCATCACGAACCTCCGTCAGAACAGCCTTCTGGCTATCGTTAACATCAATCATAGTGTCGACTTTACTATCAAAGATATGAGGTGCGCCTGTGAGTGGGTTTTTACCCGCCCAGAATTCGATTGAGTTAAATACAATGTAATCGGCTGCTGTTGTTAGCGCGTAAACTGGCGCAAGCAAGAAGTTGACCCCGGCACGAGCGTAACGGTTATCGACAACCTCTACGTTGAACTTCATTAATTTCCCAGTAACGGCGTTACTACCGACACCCCAGCTAACGACATGACAATCGCTGCCACTGCAACTGCTTTTGTGATTGTTGTTTTCATAGATCCCTCTTATGCCACGATGATTGATTCAGTTTTTGAACGGCCAAATTGAATTGTTCTTGTATGAATACAAGAAATTATGGCCTAACAAATTGATTCCATAACATTTAGCGTAGTGGAGATTTTTAGAACAGCAAACTGCAAACCTAATTTGTTTCGCGTTGGTTCCTAAAATTTGTGTAATAAAAAAGCGCAGACCTTTCGATCTGCGCTTTTAACTTTTTAGCTTTTAGTTAATCCAATCTAGATTAACGCAGCATGTAGGTAAGTAATTAACCCACATTCTTACGTGCGTTTTGGAACATACGCATCCAAGCGCCATTCTCGCCCCAACCTTCTGGAGACCAAGAGTTAGCAACCGTACGGAATACACGCTCTGGGTGCGGCATCATGATAGTCACGCGGCCATCGGTAGTCGTTAGACCTGTGATAGCGTTTGGCGAGCCATTCGGGTTGTTCGGGTATTGCTGCGTTTGGTTACCGTTGTTATCAACGTAACGTAGAGCAACCGTACCTGAGTTTTCAATCGCGTTTAGGTGGTCGTTATCACGTACTTCTACGCGGCCTTCGCCGTGAGAAACAGCGATTGGCATACGAGAACCTTCCATGCCGTTGAAGAATACAGAATCAGACTTCTGAACTTCAACGAGGCTGAAACGAGCTTCAAAACGTTCTGATTCGTTACGAACGAAACGTGGCCAGTACTCTGCACCAGGGATAAGTTCACGCAGGTTAGACAACATCTGACAACCGTTACACACACCTAGAGAGAAAGTATCTTCACGCTTGAAGAAGTTTTCAAATTGGTCACGAGTAGAGTCGTTAAATAGAACCGACTTAGCCCAACCTTCACCAGCGCCCAGTACATCACCGTAAGAGAAGCCACCACATGCCACAAGGCCGTTGTACTCTTCTAGAACCGCTTGACCCGTTAGGATGTCGCTCATGTGAATATCAGTCGCTTCGAAACCTGCGCGGTCGAATGCTGCTGCCATTTCAACGTGAGAGTTAACACCCTGCTCACGTAGAATCGCCATCTTAGGCTTAGCGCCTGTATTGATGAATGGCGCTGCAATGTCTTCGTTTACGTCAAAGCTTAGTTTCACGTTCAGACCTGGGTCTGAATTGTCTTTCTTCGCTTCGTGTTCTTGGTCTGCACAGATTGGGTTATCACGTAGACCTTGCATCTTGTGCGTCGTTTCAGCCCAGATAGTACGTAATTCAGTACGGTTACGTTGGATTACAACGTCTGCGCCTGACTTAATCACTACTTCGTCTGATGCTTCAACTGAACCAACTACGTGTGAACACGCTTCTAGGCCATTGGCTGCAAGAGTAGAAAGAACTGCGTCTAGGTCGTCGTTACGAACTTGGATTACCGCACCCAGTTCTTCGTTGAAGAGTGCTGCTAGCGTATCTTCGCTGTTCTCTGATGCAGATAAAAGCGCTTCAATGTTCGCGTTAACACCACAGTGACCTGCGAACGCCATTTCAGCAAGTGTTACGAATAGACCGCCATCGCCTTTATCGTGGTACGCCACAACTTGGTCGTTTGCTACAAGCGTTTGAACGCCTTCGTAGAAACCTTTTAGTTGTGCTGCATTGTCTACGTCTGCTGGCTTGTCACCAAGCTGCTTGTAAACTTGCGCTAATGCCGTTGCGCCCATGCGGTTTTGGCCGTTACCTAAGTCGATAAGAACTAGGCTTGTATTACCCTTGTCAGTACGAAGCTGAGGAGTAATCGTCTTACGAACATCTTCAACACGTGCGAACGCAGTGATAACAAGAGATAGCGGAGACGTTACTTCTTTCTGCTCACCATTCTCTTCCCACTTGGTCTTCATCGACATTGAGTCTTTACCCACAGGGATAGTAAGACCCAGTGCCGGACATAGCTCTTCACCCACGGCTTTCACCGCTTCGTAAAGGCCTGCATCTTCACCTGGGTGACCTGCTGGAGACATCCAGTTAGCTGACAGTTTAATGTGTTTGATATCGCCGATGTTGGTCGCAGCGATGTTAGTAATTGCTTCACCAACCGCTAGACGAGCCGAGGCACCAAAGTCTAGAAGTGCTACTGGCGTACGCTCACCAAGAGACATTGCCTCACCGTGGTAAGAGTCATAACTTGCTGCTGTTACAGCGCAGTTAGCAACAGGAACCTGCCATGGGCCAACCATTTGGTCACGAGCCACAAGGCCAGTTACCGAGCGGTCACCGATAGTGATAAGGAATGTTTTCTCTGCCACTGTTGGTAGGCGAAGAATACGGTCAACCGCTTCGTTTAGTTCGATACCAGAACGGTCAATCGCAGGATTGTTTGCTTTTAGCGTCTTCGCGTCACGGTGCATCTTAGGTGTTTTACCTAAAAGGATGTCCATTGGCATATCGATTGGCGTGTTGTCGAAGTGTGAATCTTCTAATTTAAGATCACGTTCTTCTGTTGCTTTACCAACCACCGCGTAAGGTGCGCGTTCACGTTTACAAATCGCATCGAATGTTGCCATGTCTTTATCAGCAACCGCCATAACGTAACGCTCTTGAGATTCGTTACACCAGATCTCAAGTGGGCTCATGCCCGGCTCATCGTTTGGCACGTCACGTAGATTAAAGATACCGCCACGCTCGCCATCGTCGACTAGCTCAGGAAGAGCATTCGAGATACCGCCTGCGCCCACATCGTGGATAAATGCGATTGGGTTCGCATCACCAAGCTGCCAACAACGGTCGATAACTTCCTGACAACGACGTTCCATCTCTGGGTTTTCACGTTGTACAGAAGCAAAATCTAAGTCTTCAGAAGAAGAACCAGAATCCATTGAAGATGCAGCACCGCCACCAAGGCCGATGTTCATTGCTGGACCGCCAAGAACGATTAGGCTTGCACCTATTGGGATCTCTTTCTTCTGAACATGATCATCACGAATGTTACCTAGACCACCAGCCAGCATGATTGGCTTGTGGTAACCACGTACTTCTTCACCTGCGTGAGAGTTTACTTTCTCTTCGTAAGTACGGAAGTAACCTAGTAGGTTTGGACGACCAAATTCGTTGTTGAATGCTGCACCACCAAGAGGGCCTTCAAGCATGATATCCAAAGCAGTAACGATACGGCTCGGCTTACCAAAGTCAGTTTCCCAAGGTTGAACGAAGTTCGGGATCTTAAGGTTCGATACAGAGAAAGCAACCAGACCCGCTTTTGGCTTACCACCAATACCTGTCGCGCCTTCATCGCGGATTTCACCGCCTGAACCTGTTGATGCGCCCGGCCATGGAGAGATTGCCGTTGGGTGGTTGTGTGTTTCAACTTTCATCAAGATGTGTGTTTTCTCTTGGTGGTAGTTGTACTGACGAGTTTCTGGATCTGGGAAGAAACGACCGACTTCAGAACCTGTCATTACCGCTGCGTTATCTTTATAAGCAGACAGAACGTGTTCTGGTGTCGTTTCAAAGGTGTTCTTAATCATCTTGAACAATGATTTTTCTTGCTTAACGCCATCGATAGTCCAATCAGCGTTAAAGATCTTGTGACGACAGTGCTCTGAGTTCGCTTGTGCAAACATCATTAGCTCGATGTCAGTCGGGTTACGACCTAGCTTTTCAGTGAAGCTTTCAAGAAGGTAATCAATTTCATCTTCTGCTAGCGCAAGACCTAGGGTAACGTTTGCTTTTTCAAGCGCTTTACGTCCGCCAGTTAATAGGTCAACTTCCGCATAAGGAGCAGGCTCAGCAACTGTGAACAGTGCTGCTGCCGATTCGAAGTCAGTGAAAACCACTTCCATCATACGGTCGTGCAGGATTGCTTTCAGCTCAACAAGTTGAAGCTCTGAAAGTTCAGAAGAAGTTTCAATGTAGAAAGCGGTACCGCGCTCTAGACGTGACACTTTAGCCAGTCCACAGTTGTGTGCGATATCAGTTGATTTTGAAGACCAAGGCGAGATAGTGCCTGGACGTGGCGTTGCAAGCAGCAGTAAACCTTCAGGTTCATGCTCTTCAATCGTTGGACCGTAAGTCAGTAGCTTTTCTAGCTTCTCAACTTCAGACGCATCTAGGTCTGCCGTTAAATCAGCAAAGTGGGCAAACTCAGCGTAAATACCTGTTACAGGTAAGCTTAATTCACGACAAAGCTCTAAAAGCTTGTTAACACGAAACTCAGATAGAGCTGGGGAGCCACGCAAAATTCTCATGTGCTTAGGTCTCTTATGCAGTTGATTAAGGTGATATTGGAATAAATTCAGTGGGTTATAGGAACAACCTAACTGTTTTCTTCGAAGCTATTCCCGAAGGTTAACAAACCTATGCCGATTCCACCTCTTCAATGCGAGCGCATTATAAAGCATTTCTTTTTGTGACGTAACACCAAAAGCAACCGTTTGCGTTATTTTTTTCATCTAACGATATAAATGACAGTTTTGCTGCATTTATCAGCACTTTTACAACTGTTTAAATAAACCTGCTTTGCCAGCCTTGCGGGGTTTGGTATAAAGGGGCTTCCACTTTTCGAGATTTCATTTTGATGCCTAAATTTACGCTCATCTTTTCGTCTAAATTCCTTCTGCTCGTTATCGCTCTGTTAGGGCTAACGGGATGCCAGATTGAATCTGAACCTAAAAGTGTCCTTGAGCAGATACGAGATCGCGGCGTTCTTCGTGTCGGCACCCTGAATAACCAACTCTCTTATTACATTGGTCCCGATGGCCCTGCTGGCTTAGATTACGAGTTAGCTCGTGAGTTTGCGCAGGAGCTTGGTGTAAAGCTTGAGGTTAAACCTGCATACCGTTTATCCGGTCTCTTTCCTGCCCTAAAGAAAGGCGAGATCGATCTTATCGCGACCGGATTAACGCAAAACAATAACCTGACACGAGCTTACCGCGCCGCGCCCGCTTATTACTATGTAAGCCAACAAGTCGTGTACAAAAAAGGCCAGTGGCGACCAAGAAACCTCGGTCAACTGATCAAGTTTGAAAACGAGCGTCAGGCCGAATTTGTAAAAGCACAATCTGAATCAGAAGAAACGGCATCAAATGAAACACTAACGCCGTCTTTGGTTGTGGTGAAAGACTCACACTTTGAACCAACACTAAAACAGCTACAGAACACACACGATGACTTTATCTACGATGCGGTCGGTAATGCAGATATCAATGACCTGCTAAAAGAAGTGTCGACTGGCGAACGCTTGTTTACGGTAGCGGACTCGATTGAGCTGTCACTCGCACAGCGTTTGTACCCAGACGTGGCTTTGGCTTTTGAACTCACTGAAGACCAACCTATCTCTTGGTACTTAGAGCGTTCAGAAGATGAAAGCCTGTATGCATTGCTGATTGAGTTCTTCGGTAACCTAAAACAATCTGGTGAACTGGCTTCACTGGAAGAGAAGTACATCGGTCACATTGGTACCTTTGACTACGTTGATACTCGTGCCTTTATCCGCGCATTGGATAGCAAGCTACCAAAATGGTCACCACTGTTTCAGAAATACTCACAAGAATTTGATTGGCGCTTGATTGCTGCTTTGGCATACCAAGAGTCACACTGGAACCCAGTCGCACGTTCTCCTACTGGTGTTCGAGGGATGATGATGTTGACGCTACCAACCGCGAAAAGCGTAGGTGTTACTAATCGTCTTGACCCGAAACAGTCGGTACAAGGTGGTGTTGAATACTTACGTCGTATCGTGAATCGAGTTCCTGACTCTATTACTCAACATGAAAAGATCTGGTTTGCCCTCGCATCATACAACGTAGGTTACGGTCACATGATGGATGCACGTCGCTTAACCAAAGCACAAGGCGGTGATCCTGACGCTTGGGGTGATGTGAAAGACAGGCTGCCTCTTCTAAAGCAGAAGAAGTACTACAGTAAAACTCGTTACGGTTATGCTCGTGGTGATGAAGCAAGGAATTACGTTGAGAACATTCGCCGTTATTACCAAAGCATTATTGGCCATGTGAACAAGCGAAATCAAGAGGAAGAAGCGAGCCTTGAAGGATTGGTGGTTATCCCACCTTTAGAGATCTCGGGCGCTGAATCGACAATCAGTGCGGCTGAATCCGCTATGAACGACGCTGAGTCTTCCAAATAAATAAAAAAGAGCAATGCTATATAGCGTTGCTCTTTTTTTTATACATGAGCCACTGGTTCGCATTGAGAGGCTAAACAAACAAAGTGACCGTTAAAGTTAAGGTGTCATATTGCAGTAACAATCGAACTTTATAACGACATACCATAAGCGCCATGATGTTCTGTTGTATTCAGACACTGGCCATCGCGATAGCTACTCAAAAAGTATCGCTAAATTCGCGACAGAGCTCATAAACAAACAACCACTATAATTAAAACTGAAGTCATAATTACAAAGCCAGACGACAAATAGGAAATCGTTGAAATGATGAAGAACAAACTGAAATCGAAGCGCCTTGATAAGACCGTTGCTGCAAACCGTCGTAAGCGTATGCTTTCAAATAATAAGAAAAAGATCATTTGGCGCAACCGTGCTTTCATGCAGATACTTTCTGAGTAAATACACCGAGTAAGTTTTCTGCGGCACTCTTGCGATAGAGGGTGCCGAAAGCTGGCTTCTATCTTTTGTTAGTTGCCTTATTCTTGTTACTTGCCTTCTCAGCTTCTAAACGCTGCTCTTCTTGTAAACGCTCAAGCTTTCGCTTCTCTTTTATCTCTTTTCTACGACGTTTAAAAAACGCCTGTAGTTGCTCACGGCACTCTACTTCTAACAGACCATGCTCAACATCGGCATAGTGGTATGAGGCTTGGCTTTCAAAGAGGTTCAATACCGTACCCGCAGCGCCTGCTTTCAAGTCAGGTGCACCAAAGACAATGCGCTTTACTCGGCTGTGTAACAAGGCTCCAGCGCACATAGGACACGGTTCAAGCGTGACGTATAAGGTGGTATCAAGTAAGCGATAGTTTTCCAAAGCTTGGCCCGCTTTACGCAAGGTTTCGATTTCTGCATGTGCCGTGGCATCGTGGCTGCCAATCGAACGGTTCCAACCTTCAGAAATAATCTCACCCTCTTTTACCAACACAGCACCCACGGGAACCTCTCCCTCATTCTCAGCTTGCTTGGCCACCTCAATGGCACGTCGCATGAAGATTTCATCTTGAGGGGTGAATTGATGGTCTGACAAAGGGAACTCCAGAAAACAAAGGATAAGAACAAAAAAAGGTATGCGGAGAAGCATACCTAATCTTAGTGATTATGAACAATAAAGAGATAACGAACAACAAGCGCGGACTTGTTCGTTGAATATCTAGCGGCTTATCTAACTAACAGCATCGCCCAACTCATTGACTATTTTTTTCGCTTTAACACTCACGATACGGTTGTTCTCGACCGAGATGATTTCAAACTGCCATTGCTGACAATCAACGACTTCTCCCGTATCGGGTAAACGCCCAATCAGCCAAGTGACAAGGCCATTCAATGTTTGGAAGCCTTCGCTTTCCCCTTCTAACTCTGACAGCTCTAAGCGGTTCTTGAGCTCACTGATAGGGATTAAACCATCCACCAGCAACCCATCTTCAACTTGCTCTGTCCATAGGTCATTCGGATTATTGGATAGCTCACCTGCAATCGCTTCAAGAATATCGTAATGAGTCACAAGGCCTTGCACATCGCCATATTCATCAACGATGAACGCCATCTCTGTACCCGACTCTTTAAAGTAGCTAAGTAAACGCAACGCCTTCATAGACTCCGGAACATATATCGGAGACTTAGACAGCCCCATGATCACTTGAATACTTAAATTACCCGCCTGATTCAACAAAGCTTTGGCCGACACCGTACCAACCACCTTATTGAGGTGATCTTGGCATAATGGAAACACACTGTGCTTTGACGAACGTAATTTTTTGAATATGTGCTCAACGGGTTGGTCAATATCCAGAAAGTCGACGTCTCGGCGTGGCGTCATCAACGAACTCACAAGGCGATCATCAAGCTGTAAGATATTGCGAATCATCTCTTGCTCGCCACGCTCTATCACACCAGATTCAGAGCCTTCTTTCACGAG
Source organism: Vibrio sp. Evd11 (assembly GCF_900382755.1). Classification (NCBI taxonomy): domain Bacteria; kingdom Pseudomonadati; phylum Pseudomonadota; class Gammaproteobacteria; order Vibrionales; family Vibrionaceae; genus Vibrio; species Vibrio sp. Evd11. The sequence goes on along the minus strand of NZ_OSDX01000012.1, from coordinate 28,542 downwards.
TGCATGAATATCGTCTTCAGTCACACTGTCTTCTTCGCCACCACGTCCCATTAACTTAAGAATACCTTCGGTTGATGCAGACAACGCAAACACAAACGGCGTCGCGATTTTAGATAACCAGAAGATAGGCAGCGCCACTAACACGGCGATGTTTTCAGCTTGGGATTGAGCAAAACGCTTTGGCACCAACTCACCCACAACAATCGCGAAGTAAGTAATACCGACAACAACTACCGCAGTAGACAATATATTCGCTTGGGTTGGGTCGAATCCCCACAGCTCAAGTTGAACGGCCAATGGCGCAGATAGCGTCGCCTCGCCCACAATACCGCTAAGTAGGCCGATTACCGTAATACCGATTTGGATTGTAGAGAGGAAGCGGGTTGGGTTTTCTTTGAGCTCAAGAGCAATCTGAGCGGAGCGATGTTTTTCGGCTAAGCGTTTCAGCCGACTATTTTTTGCTGCTACCAATGCAATCTCTGACATGGCAAACAGACCATTTAAAACAATTAACCCTACTAAAAGCAGAATCTTCATGTGGATTGGATTTCCTAATTTTACCGGCCAACAATTAGCCGTAATCCGGAGTATAAGCTGAGTGCCTTTATTTTGAATATAAAAAGTTTTGGATATAGAAAGTTTGGGATATAAAAAGTCTTGGCTATAAAAATCTTGGATACAAATAAAAGTGGAAAACGATAGCAAAAAAAGCCCGCACATTTCGGTGCGGGCTTCGATGATTTTATCTTACTAAGTTTGGCTTTTAGTACTTAGCTTTACTTATATTACATAGTGTAAGTGTAAGGAGCTTGGATACCTAGTGGGATACCAAGAGCCCAGTAAGCTAGCAAGAAGATTGACCAACCGATTAGCATAGCAATCGAGAATGGCATCATTAGAGAAGCTAGAGTACCGATACCTGTCGACTTAACGTAACGTTGACAGTAAACAACAACCAGTGGGAAGAACACCATTAGTGGAGAGATGATGTTAGACACTGAATCGCCTACACGGTAAGCCGCTTGAGATAGCTCAGGAGAGATACCCACAACCATTAGCATAGGAACTAGGATAGGACCAATCAGTGCCCATTTAGCAGAAGCAGAACCTACAAGCAGGTTAACTGCAGCCGTTAGTAGAATCATACCAACAACCGTTGCTTCACCAGGAAGGTCCATCGCTTTCAAGCCTTCAGCACCGTAAAGTGCCAGCATAGTACCGATGTTTGATTGAGCGAATGCAGATAGGAACTGAGCACAGAAGAACGACATTACAATGTATGCGCCCATTGTTGCCATCGTCTCAGACATTGCTTTGATAACATCATTACTATTCTTGAAAGTACCCGCTACACGGCCGTAGACGATACCCGGAATAATAAACAGGATGAAGATCAGAGGAACGATAGACTTCATTACTGGTGCAGAGAACGCTGTTAGCTCACCTTCAGGCGAACGAAGTGCTGAGTTTTCAGGCACCAAAGCTGCGATAAGTAGACCAATACCTGCAACCATTGCCCAACCAGCAAATTTGAATGCTTTAGATTCAATCGCTGTAAAGGTACCTAGATCAGGTGCTTGTTCTGCATCTTCATCAACAGGAGTGTTAGCAAGGCGAGGCTCGATGATCTTCTCTGTTACGTACCAACCGATAGCAACGATTAGAACTGAAGATAGGCCCGTAAAGAAGATGTTCGCTAGAGGGTTAACCACATATGCAGGGTCAAGAACGTTTGCCGCTGTTTGAGTGAAACCTGCTAGTAGCGGGTCAATACCAGAAGGAATGAAGTTCGCAGAGAAACCACCTGATACACCAGCAAACGCTGCTGCAATACCTGCTAGAGGGTGACGACCCGCTGCGTGGAAGATGATACCGCCAAGAGGGATTACTAGAACGTAACCTGCATCAGCTGCTGTGTGAGACACGATAGCAACCAAGATTAGCATTGGCGTTAATAGCTTAGCTGGCGTGAAGTTAAGCATCTTCTTAAGGCCAGTCGTAATGAAGCCTGAAGAGTCAGCAACGCCAACACCTAGCATAGCAACAAGTACGATGCCTAGCGGTGCAAAACCTGTGAATGTGGTAACCATATTCGCTAGGAAGCTAGCAAGCGCTTCACCAGTTAGTAGGTTGTTAACTTCTAGAGCAGCACCCGTTTGAGGGTTGATTAGGTCGAATGAAAGATTCGACAAAAGTGCAGATGCTACCCATACGATAACTAGAGCCCAGAAGAACAGAATTGCTGGGTCTGGAATTTTGTTGCCGGCGCGTTCAATGAAGTTTAGAAAGCGGTCCATCCCACTGATCTTCTCAGTCGATGGTGCTTTTTTTACGGCTTGGTTACTCATGGTAACTCCATATGTGATGTTGTTTGTTTAGGCCTAATATAAGTTTTGACCACGGCCTATTGGTGCAGCACATATTCTATTAAAGTCGCTATAAAAAAGCACAAGATTCCACCTTATTTTCCATAAATGGAGACATATTTTGCAAAAATGCCATGCAACTGCAACAATATAAAAACACAAAAAACACCATTCCATATACAGCCATTTAACTAGTACGCAAACAATGTCCGAGAAATGAAAAGTGTCGGTAAAAGGAGTGTCGTGTGCCTTGGCATGCAGTAAACGTTTGCTTAGGGATCAGTCAAACTCACTGTATTTGGAGAGCATAGTTTCAAGGTAAATACTTTGTAATTTGTTCATACGATCTTGCCATGCAACAGTCACCGTAATGTTTTTCAAAGCGCCAGACAAAGCACCGTTGGCATTTGTCACTTCACATGTCATAGCATAAGCAGAGCCAGATAAGCCGGACAAGGGAACTGAACTTGCCGTGTTCAGACAGTAACTCGCTTGATTGAGTTCCTCAAAAGGGATCAACCCGACCGCCCCACTCACATCCGAGACACGAGTTCGATAGTATTCCATCTGCCTTTCAGCAAAATGCAGAGCCTCCACACTGTGAAGCGCAAAGTCCGATTTTTGTTCAGCATAAACCTGTAATTTAACCAACCCTAACGAAGCAACCCCGATGAGCAAAAAAGAGATAAGCACCTCTATCAAACTGAAACCTTGGTGTTTAGAAGTCATTCCATGATCCTCGCTTCCATTGATAAATCGAAGGCGGATCACTCGGATTAGACTCTGAACGAAAATCCAAATCCATATCCCCCACAATCGTTGTCACACCAAGTGGCGAATCGAAGATAAGGCCACCTGAAGGTAAACCAGAAGCAAACTGAATCCCGACACTTTTTTTCAGGACGGTAGCGTCATCGATGTCTTTGATAAAAGGTGCAAATACATTGGGAGTGACAAGCGCTTTCCAGAAGTCATCTATACGAGTTTTAACATGACTCTTTTGATAATCGACCAAATGATAGATCACACCGTTGTAAGTCATGGCACCATTTAACGCGAGCACACCATCTTGAATCACCAGAAGTTGAGATTGATTGTTGGCGGCAGCAACCGCTGAATTGATATGGCAATTTCCCTCAACCCACAATCCTTTGGTTTGCCCTAAAGTAAAATGGTCCATAATTTCGGTGCCGCACTCTGTCGCATTCAGTATCTGCACGCGCTTAAAAAGATCAGTGTCTTGCGATAAGTCGACAATGTTTTGATCCGTTTTCGCGATACCAAAGAAAGTATAAAACGGGTTCATATTTGGATCGGGATTAAAGTCTTTTTGGAAGGGCGGAGGATTCGCTCCTTGAGAGGAATCAGGCGCATAGATTGAGTTGCGACTTCCTGAATTGCCTTTGGAGATCTCCGTTTTATATTCGCTATCACACACACCATCAAAACCAGAAAACGGACCATCCGCACTTGGGTCGAGCACTTCTAAGCCTAACGCCTGTCCTGAATCACCATGTGTTGAATCGTATTGGTAAGTAAAAAGGTCGGCAAAAGTAACACTAACACACTCATATTCATTACCGCTGATCGGTTCTTCTTTTACTGTAGGCTTCAGGCTCAATGTACCGATGATCTCAATCGGCCCTGTTGATTGAATTGCCCCACTTCCTAGCTGAGAGCTCTCACGAATAGTTTTAGACAGCAACTGTGTATCGGTTGTAGATGCAATAATATAAGCGATAGAACTCGCACTATCCGAAACCTCTATTTGCGGTTCATTATCATAAGGAGAACACCAATCAGAAAAGTCGGCAGGTCTTGCACTGATATCTTTGATATCTAAAACGGTTTTATCGAGCTCACGTAGATAGGAATAAGTACACTCTAAACCACCTTCCGAACGCCAGTGATTTTGCCTTCCTTGCACCTCATTTTGAGCTACTTTAATTTGATGGAATACACTGCGATACATGCCTAATGTCACCACTAAAGCACCAATTAACAGCACTGACGTAATCAATAGAGTCACCACACCACGCTGCTTTCTAAACATCATCATTGCCAGTTCCTCTGTTTGACAGAAACCGAAACCGATTTGGAAACACCTGCGGTTGGAATTGACGCTGTAATATTAATATCAGTAAGCGTGCTCTTAATAGAATTTAGCTCCAATACCTGAGACGTAATATTGAGTTCATCTACGTCGATGAGGCTGTCATCAAATAGCGAATAACAACCCGTGACTTCATTGAACGAAAGGAGGTCGGCAGATACAAGTGTGCCTTTTTCACAAACTTGTAGCCTAGTTCCACTCTTGCGGTAAACGATATGTCGATGATCTTTATCGCTACTCGACCCTTCTCGGAAATAAACAAAACCCACCGCAACGCCGCCACTCACTTGAATGGTGTGACTCGCGCCAGATAACTTTATTGAGTAACCATTAGAGCCATCGTAGCCCGCTCGTTGGATATCTTCTTTCATCACCTGCATGGTGCTGGTTAGATTTTGCAGCAGTAATAGCTCGATGCCGTTATCTTTTGCGATTCTCTGCCCCGTAATAAACACACTGCCAATAATAGAAATCGCAAACACGCCAATCACAGAGGCCACCATCAATTCAATCAGTGATGTACCTTGTTGCTTGTTAGGCGCTGCCGCTATTGGTTTAACACGCATCATAGCCATACTGCGCGTTCGACTCGCCGCACACCTTAATGCGCCCTGGAGGGCTAGATAATTTGATCAAAAGCCGATCGGTTGAAACCGTATTAGGCGCTAGATAAAGAGTCCCTCGAGAAGGTCTTCCACGAACGCTCTCAAAGGTGATTCTGTCTCCGGTGTAGTTATGAGAAAACGAAAGGTCACGAAAGGGTTCGCCCGACAACTGCAGTAAAGTTTCACCTGACAAGTCTTCGGTCGGTTTTAACCAAACAGTCCAATATCCTGTTGATTGCACTTCATTCTTTTCCATCGAGAAATGAACCCAAAGATCTTGATTCCTTTTTACTGACTCTGACTTAGCCTGAATAAGAAAACCATTTAACTCGCTAGCCAACCTCTGCATCTTCACGGTTTGCGTTACTGAACTAAAACTCGGGGCAGCCGTGGCGATCAGTATCGATAACACCGATACCGTTATTAACAGCTCTAATAAAGTAAACCCGCGAGTCATTTCCCAAATTCCTATGTAATCTGATGCGTAACCGCATTTAATCTTGCGCCGATGCTACCACCAGAGAAAAATAGACAGAGATATGAAAGGAAACTACTCGCGATGATTCGAAGAAATATATGCAACAACAACAACTTAAGCATTAAAGGAATGACATTGATCGAATTATTGATCGCTGTCGCCATCGTGGGGATACTCGGCGCCATTGCGTACCCAAGTTATACGAGCCATGTAATTAAAGCGCATCGAGTCACTGCAATGGCCGACATGACCAAGATTCAACTGGAGATGGAGACCCTCTATACAGGAAACTACGCGTCGGCCGCTGATAGTATTATTTCCGGAGGGACATGTTTATTTTGCGATACCGACACTAGTCGATACACATTAGCAATTTCAGCCAGTAGCACCACCTATTCGATTCAAGCGGAACCACTTTCGCAGCAGGTAAATGATGAATGTTTAGACTCGAATACCGATAAGTTAGAATTGTACCACTCGGGTGTTTCGGAGCCCGAAGCGTGTTGGAAGTGACAAGAGCAACCACCAAAGAGCTCTAGAATTTATCTGATAAATCTCGACTCTTTCTTCTCTGAGCTTCTTTTCTCTGATCTACAGATACAAAAAAGCCTGCACACTGGCAGGCTTTAAGATTTTCAAATTACTATCTAATTACTTAGTTAGGTCATCGAAGAAGTTTTTAACACCGCTGAAGAAACCTTCAGACTTTGGCTTATGCTTGCTCGCCGCTTCGCCACAACATGTCTCTTCGAAATCGCGAAGAAGTTGTTTTTGACGAGAACTTAGCTTAACTGGTGTTTCAACCACTAGCTTAACGATTAGATCACCCACACCGCCGCCACGAACACCTTTCACGCCTTTGCCACGCATACGGAACATACGGCCCGTCTGTGTCTCTTCAGGCACTTTAAGGTTTACACGACCATCCAGTGTTGGAACTTCAACTTCACCGCCTAGCGCTGCCATTGTGAAGCTAACTGGCACTTCGCAGTAAAGATTGTTGCCGTCACGCTCAAAGATGTTGTGCTCTTTTACGTGTACTTGTACATACAAGTCGCCAGCTGGAGCGCCGTGCTCTCCTGCTTCGCCTTCGCCAGATAGACGAATGCGATCACCAGTATCAACACCTGCTGGGATCTTAACGTTAAGCGTTTTCGTCTTCTGTTTGCGACCTTGACCATGACATGAGTTACATGGGTCTTTGATGATCTTGCCTTTACCGTTACAAGTAGGACAAGTCTGTTGAACCGCAAAGAAACCTTGGCGCATTTGTACCTGGCCGTGGCCATGACAAGTACCACACGTTTGTGCAGAAGAACCCGCTTTCGCGCCGCTACCATCACAAATATCACATTCAACAAGTGTTGGTACTTCAATTTCTTTAGATACACCACGAACGGCTTCTTCTAGAGAAAGCTCCATGTTGTAACGTAAATCAGAACCACGTTGTGCACGCGCTTGACCGCCACCACGACGACCGCCGCCAAAGATATCGCCAAACACATCACCGAAGATATCGCCGAAGTCACCTTGGCCACCGCCGCCGTAACCGCCGCCGCCACCCATGCCACCTTGTTCAAAAGCTGCATGGCCGTATTGGTCGTAAGCTGCTTTCTTTTGAGCATCGGTTAGGATCTCGTACGCTACTTTTACTTCTTTAAATTTGTCTGCTGCGCTGTCATCACCCTGATTACGGTCCGGGTGGAATTTCATCGCTAAGCGTTTGTACGCTTTTTTAATATCACGCTCTGATGCATCGCGGCTTACGCCTAATACTTCGTAAAAATCACGTTTTGACATGTTCTAGGTCACCAAATAATTGCTACTACCGAATGATCACTTCAGTAGTCTGTGTATCAATCTAGATAAAAGTTCTGCCGGCTGAAGCACCGAATAAAGCTATTATCTAGATCGACAAGTCTAAATACAAATTTACGGGCGTGAGAGTTACCTCTGACGCCCGTATCTTTAGAAATCGAAAAACGATTTTTTCTAAGCTAAAACACGTTAGTTCAAGGAGAAGGCACGGAGCTTACAAGTGCAAGTGAGTACCTTCGACGCAGAAATCACGTGTTATAGCGACGAAAAATTATTTTTTGTCTTCTTTAACTTCTTCAAACTCTGCGTCTACTACATCGTCGTCTTGCTTAGGTTGTTCACCAGCATCAGCACCAGCTTGTTCAGCTTGAGCTTTCTGTTGAGCAATTTCCATTAGCTTTTGAGCTGCTTGCATAAGTTCTTGAACTTTAGCGTCGATAGCTTCTTTGTCGTCACCAGACTTAACTGATTCTAGAGCTTCGATAGCTGCTTCGATTTTAGCTTTCTCGTCTGCAGGTAGAGCTTCACCAGCTTCTTCTACTTGCTTCTTAGTGCCGTGAATCATTTGGTCAGCTTGGTTACGTGCAGTTACTAGCTCTTCGAACTTCTTGTCAGCTTCTTTGTTAGCTTCTGCTTCTTGAACCATTGCTTCGATCTCTTCCTCAGACAAACCGCCTGATGCTTGGATAGTGATCTTCTGCTCTTTACCTGTCGCTTTATCTTTAGCAGATACGTTCAGGATACCATCAGCATCTAGGTCGAATGTTACTTCAACTTGTGGCATGCCACGTGGTGCTGGTTGGATACCTTCTAGGTTGAACTGACCAAGAGACTTGTTGTAAGTCGCTTGCTTACGCTCACCTTGAAGAACGTGGATAGTTACTGCGCTTTGGTTGTCTTCAGCTGTAGAGAACACTTGATCCGCTTTAGTAGGGATAGTTGTGTTTTTCTCGATAAGCTTAGTCATTACGCCGCCCATCGTTTCGATACCGAAAGATAGAGGAGTAACGTCTAGAAGAAGAACGTCTTTAACTTCACCAGCTAGTACACCACCTTGAACAGCAGCACCCATTGCAACAGCTTCGTCAGGGTTCACGTCTTTACGTGGCTCTTTACCGAAGAATTCAGTTACTTTAGCTTGAACCATAGGCATACGAGTCTGACCACCAACTAGGATAACGTCAGTGATTTCGCCTACAGATAGGTCAGCATCTGCTAGAGCAACTTTTAGTGGCTCAAGAGAACGTTGAACTAGGTCTTCAACTAGAGACTCAAGCTTCGCACGAGTCACTTTGATGTTCATGTGCTTAGGACCAGTCGCATCAGCAGTAACGTAAGGTAGGTTTACGTCAGTTTGAGTAGTAGAAGAAAGCTCAATTTTCGCTTTTTCTGCTGCTTCTTTAACACGCTGCATTGCTAGTGGATCAGCTTTAAGGTCGATACCTTGCTCTTTCTTGAACTCATCTACTAGGTAGTTGATCATGCGGTTATCGAAATCTTCACCACCAAGGTGAGTATCACCGTTAGTTGAAAGAACTTCGAAAGTCTTCTCGCCTTCTACTTCATCGATTTCAATGATAGAGATATCGAATGTACCACCACCAAGGTCGTATACAGCGATAGTGCGATCACCACCTTGCTTGTCTAGGCCGTAAGCCAGAGCAGCAGCAGTAGGTTCGTTGATGATACGTTTAACATCTAGACCAGCGATACGGCCAGCATCTTTAGTTGCTTGACGTTGAGCATCGTTGAAGTAAGCAGGAACAGTTACTACTGCGCCAGTTACTTCTTCGCCTAGGAAGTCTTCAGCTGTTTTCTTCATTTTCTTAAGAACTTCAGCAGATACTTGAGGAGCAGCCATTTTTTGGCCTTGCGCTTCAACCCATGCATCACCGTTATCAGCTTTAACAATGTTAAAAGGCATGATTTCGATATCGCGTTGAACTTCTTCATCTTCAAAACGACGACCGATTAGACGCTTAATCGCGTATAGCGTGTTTTGAGGGTTAGTAACAGCTTGACGTTTCGCAGGTTGACCAACTAGCGTCTCGCCTTCAGTGTATGCGATTACCGATGCTGTTGTGCGTTCGCCTTCAGCATTTTCTAATACGCGTGGTTTGTCACCGTCAAGAACAGCAACACAAGAGTTAGTAGTACCTAAATCAATACCAATGATTCGACCCATCAGGCTTTCTCCGAATAAATTCTATTTAGTTTTTTGCTATACCCACTATGTGGGGGGTAGTAATCAGGGATTCAACCCTAATACACAAAATTTAAATGCAAATGTATTTTGCTTTCGTATGCACCATAGATAAGGGCTCACGAAGCCTTTTCAAGGGGGATACTGGATTTTTTCACATTTATTTTAATAAAAGGAATGATTAGACACGAATACATATCATTACCTCCATAACTGGGTTTATCAACTTTCGATTACCCGTTGCTATAGCAAAGTTCTGTTTCTGAAAGAAGACTAATCAGACGGATTTCCCTCACAAAGCCATTCACTCTCAGCTAAAGCAGATAAAGTGCTCTCCTCCCCCAATAAAAAACGGAGCCACTTAGGCTCCGTTTATCTATTCAGGATTTCCACTTAGATTTCATCTATAGAAGAAAAGTCTCTGATTATGCTTCTGCTTTCTTTAGCTCAGCTTCTTCGTTAGCTTCAACGCCGATTTCGTTTTCAGATTTCGCTACGATAGTGTTAACCGCAGTATCACCAACAACGTTAGAAGAAGTACAGAACATGTCACAGATACGGTCAACAGCAGCAACAATCGCTAGACCTTCTGGTGGCAAACCTAGTTGGTGTAATAGAACACCGACCATTACAACACCACCGCCAGGAACACCACCAGCACCGATAGACAGTAGCAAGATAGTTAGACCTAGAGTGAAGATGTCAGCAGTGTTGATTGGCTGACCAAATGCGTTTGCTACGAACATAGTTGCTAGTGCGATGTAGATAGATACACCAGACATGTTCATTGTTGCACCTAGTGGTACACCAAAACCTGCGACTGACTTAGATACGTTCAGTTTATCCGTTAGAGTGCGCATTGTTACTGGAATCGTCGCGTTCGAACTTGCCGTCGATAGTGAGAATAGAACTTGCTCACGAGTTGCACGTAGGAACTGCTTTGGAGAAATACCAGTGAATGAACCAACCATCATTGGGTAGAAGAAGAAAATCCAGAACACAAGCATTGCCACAACAAGCGCTACATAGCCAGCAACTGACATTAGCGTGTTTGCATCAAGTGTTGCACCTAGTTGAATCATCAGAGCAAATACACCATATGGCGCAAGGCTCATTACTAGGCCGATAAGCTTCATCATGATTTCGTTAGCCATCTTGAATGTCTTGATAGCTGGGCCACCACGAGAATCAAGAGCTTGGATAGCAAGACCAGTCAGAATAGCCATGAAGATGATTTGCAGCATGTCGCCACTTGCAAAGGCTTCTACAGGGTTGCTAGGAACGATATTAACAACAAGAGAGAAGATATCTGGCGTTTCAGTTGTTGTAAGCGCAATTGTCTCAGAAACTGTACCCGCTAGATTCGCACCAGCACCCGGTTGGAAAATAAGACCAATCGTTAGAGCTGCTGAAATCGCGATGATGGTGTTAATAATGTAAAGACCAAAGGTTTTACCACCAAGGCGACCAAATGAACGAATATCTTTTAGCTCAACGATACCGCAAACAATAGATACGTATACAAGAGGTACTACAAGCAACTTGATAAGTGATACGAACATACCACCAGCACCTTCAGCTGCGCCGAGTAGGTACGTATCAAAAATAGCAATGCCGCTGAATAGGTACTGAATAGCAGTACCAATAATTAGGCCAGCAAACAAGCCTACAAAAATCTTACTTGAGAGCGATTTGTCCATCGTTCTTCTCCAGTTTGTTGTGTTTAAAATTTGTACTTTTATAGTTATATATGCGACCAGAATCGCTATATTGCAGTGGATTTTACATACAAAGATAACAATTAAAAGCATTTATTTACAAAAACATTACAAGTGTGACATCGAAACATTTCTTCAATTACAACCAGTTTCATAATATAAAACTCTAAATCATTGTTCTGGATAAAATAAAAAGAACGACATTCTTAATGCCATATTGGTGACTATTTACGTGGACTCTCAAGTTACAGGCATAAAAAAAGAGAGGCCTATGCCTCTCTTTCCATTTCACGTTAACCAGTGAATTATTTTGTCGCCGCTATTTTGTTACTTCACAATTGCCATTATCAACTGCTTAGCAAACGGCCACTCAATTACTTAGCAACCATTACCATTGCAGGGCGAATAACACGGCCGTTAAGCTCGTAGCCTTTCTGCATAACAAACATTACAGTGTTTGATTCGTGGTCTGGGCTTTCTTGAATAGACATTGCTTGGTGGTATTCAGGGTTGAATGCTTCACCTTCAGGGTTGATCTCTGTAAGACCAAATTTAGCTACTGTGTCTACGAACGTTTTGTGAGTTAGTTCAACACCTTCAAGAATCGGCTTAACCGCTTCGTTCTCAGCATCTGCAGCTTGTACTGCACGCTCTAGGTTATCGATAACAGGTAGTAGGCCTTCAGCAAATTTGTTTAGCGCGTATTTACGTGCTTTATCCACTTCTTGCTCAGTACGACGACGCATATTCTCAACTTCAGCTTTAGCGCGTAGTACAGAATCTTGCTGCTCTTTCACTTTAGATTCGCTAGATAGCAGTGCAGCTTCTAGTTGAGCGATTTTTGCTTCTTGCTCATCAACAGACTCTTCATTCAGCTCAGCTTCTTCAACTTTCTCAGCTTCAGCAATGATTTGATCTAGCTCTTCTTCCGTTACTTTGTTTTCTTCGTTGCTCATGATCTCTCCAGAATTCGTTTTCAATGCAAGTGACAGGTGTGTTTGCACCCCAAATTGATATAAAACACTCGCATAGACGTTCAACTTGCCTTTATTATGGGGATGAAGAATTTTGATTCAAGCCTAATTCGTTTGGAAACGTTATGAAAAAGCCATTTGAAGTCATCGCCATTATTGGTAAACCCCGAGATCAGCAAGCAATTCAGACTCATAGAGAACTCTATCAGTGGTTAAGTGCTGAGGGTTATCAAGTATTTGTTGATGACAGACTCGCTACTATTTTAGACGATATCCCCAAAGAACATTTTTCTAGCCTAATTGAACTAGGAAAACGTGCCGATCTCGCCATTGTTGTCGGTGGCGACGGCAATATGCTGGGTGCCGCTCGTATTTTGTCGCGTTTCGATATTTCAGTCATCGGTGTTAACCGAGGCAATTTAGGTTTTTTGACAGACCTAAATCCTGAAAACTTCCAAACCTCACTCACCGATGTACTTAAAGGTGAGTTTATGGAAGAAGAGCGATTCCTACTCGAAACAGAGATACATCGTCATGGCCAAATAAAAAGTCACAATGCTGCACTTAATGAAGCCGTGCTTCACCCTGGCCAAGTTGCGCACATGATCGAGTTTGAAGTGTATATCGATGACAGCTTCGCCTTTTCACAGCGTTCTGATGGCTTGATCGTATCGACCCCAACGGGTTCAACGGCCTACTCGCTTTCAGGCGGTGGTCCTATTCTGTCATCAAGCTTAAATGCAATTTCATTAGTACCGATGTTCCCGCATACACTTTCAAGCCGACCATTAGTGGTGGATGGAAAGCGTCGTATCAAGCTGATCGTATCGCCTGATAACCGCGGCACTCAAGAAGTCAGCTGCGATGGTCAAATCTCGCTACCAGTTTCCCCTGGCGATGAGATCCACATTTACCAAAGCCCGAATGTACTCAAGCTGATCCACCCTAAAGATTACAATTACTACCATGTTCTACGTAATAAACTAGGTTGGTCGAGTAAGCTGTTCTAAGAGAATAAACGCTCCAGTGGAAACCGAAAATTTGAAAGGCTGACGACATTCGTCAGCCTTTTTTATTGCCAGTAAAAAGCCCGTCGACTCTAGCTTCTCTTCAATTCCTTATACCGTCATTCCCAAGAGGGAGGAACGACTGAGTTGGGAATCTATAGCGGTTTCAGTGATCTACAGACAACCTCAATTCTGAGATCGGTCACAAAAAATTTTCACCTGTCGACTTTACTGTATAAAGAAACAGTATATACTGAGCTTATATACAGTATTGTTCAGTTATACAGGTAAATAAAAATGCTGGCTCATCTAAGTGTTAATAATTTCGCTATTGTTAAGTCTTTACAGCTAGAACTCTCTAAAGGCATGACAACAATCACCGGTGAAACTGGTGCGGGTAAATCTATCGCTATCGATGCTTTAGGCTTATGTCTTGGGGGAAGATCCGATGCAGGAATGGTTCGACAAGGTGAAGAGAAAACCGAAGTCAGTGCCGCTTTTTTACTTGAGAACAATCTGCATGCTACCCGCTGGTTAGAAGACAATGAACTGCTTGATGGCAGTGAGTGCATCCTGCGCAGAACCATCTCAAAAGAAGGTCGTTCTCGTGCGTTCATCAACGGCAGTCCTGTTCCTCTTTCACAGTTAAAATCGCTTGGGCAGCTATTGATCAACATTCACGGTCAACACGCACACCATCAATTGATGAAGAGTGACTATCAAATGGCGATGCTTGATCAATACGCAGGTCACTTGAACCTATTGAAATCGACACGTAATGCCTACCAATCATGGCGACAAGCGGATAACCATTTAAAAGAGTTACGTGAAAATAGCCAGCAAAACCAAGCTCAAAAACAACTTCTTGAATATCAAATCAAAGAGTTAAATGAGCTGTCTATTGGGGAGGAAGAATATGAAGACCTCGAACAAGAGCATAAGCGCCTCTCCAATAGCGGAGAACTGGCCACAACCTGCCAACAAGCTATCGAGCTTATTTATGAAGGCGAAGAAGTTAATGCGCTTGGTATTCTGCAATCGGCCAATAACTCCTTAATTCAGTTAGCAGAGCTAGATGAAAGATTGGCTGAATTACCGAATTTACTTTCTGAAGCCATTATTCAGATCGAAGAGACCAACAACGAGTTAAGAACATACCTAGACAGCATTGATGTTGATCCCGGTCGTATGGCTTATGTTGAAGAGCGCTTTTCAAAAGTGATGTCGATGTCTCGTAAACACCACGTGTTACCTGAAGAGCTTTATAAGCACCATCAAGACTTATTACAACAAGTTGAAGCGCTGGATTGCTCTGATGAAAAGTTGGAAGAATTAGCAAACGAGGTCGAAAACCAATACCAGTCGTTCGTGGCTAAATCAGAAAAGCTTCATAAGTCTCGAACTCGTTACGCAAAAGAGCTCAACAAGCTGATCACGCAAAGCATGCATGAACTGAGTATGGAAAAAGCGCAGTTTGCCATTGAAGTGAACAACACCAACACACATCCTTCTCCATTGGGTATGGATAACGTGACCTTCATTGTTTCGACTAACCCAGGTCAACCAATGCAGCCAATTGCTAAAGTGGCCTCTGGTGGTGAGTTATCACGAATCTCACTGGCGATTCAGGTGATCACCGCGCAAAAAGTAGATACACCAAGCCTGATTTTCGATGAAGTGGATGTGGGTATCAGTGGACCAACCGCTGCGGTTGTCGGAAAAATGCTGCGTAAGCTGGGCGAATCGACACAGGTTATGTGTGTGACGCACTTACCTCAAGTGGCAGGTTGTGGACATCAACAGCTGTTTGTAGCGAAGAACACGAAATCAGGTAAAACTGAGACTCAAATGCACACGCTTGATGAACAACAACGCGTTTCAGAGCTTGCTCGACTGCTTGGTGGCAGCCAGATTACCGAATCGACACTGGCCAACGCAAAAGAGTTATTAATCGCAGCATAGGTTACATATTCGGCAACTTTCTGATAATTTACCGAAAATTCTTGGCAATTTTGCAACTTAATTCAAAATTGCCAGTCATAACAAGCTCAAAGCGCAAGGAGCTTTTTACTTCTTGCTGGAGCTTGTTTATTATCAGGCAGTATTTTAGCGAAGAAAGATCTCAAACTATGCGAATTAAAAAGTGGTTAGTTGCAGTTCCACTTGCACTAACAATGTTGACCGGTTGCTCTCTACTAGAGAAGTTGGTTTATCGAATTGACATCAATCAGGGTAACTATGTCGAACAAGAAGCTGTTGACCAGCTCAAGTTTGGCATGACAAAAACACAAGTTCGTTACGTTATGGGCTCACCTATGCTTATCGAAAATGGCTACCCAGATACGTGGTACTACATTTACCACCACCAAAAAGGCCATAACGACCCTATTCAGAAAAACCTTGTCGTGAACTTTGATGCCACTGGTACTCTAGTGACGATCAATGGTGACTTTGAAGCCAGTGATGAGTTCTTCGAAAGCCTTCGCTAGCTTTCCAGTCAACAAAGCTCTCAGTCGACAAAGCAAGAATTGCAAAAGCCTGCTCACGAGCAGGCTTTTTAATATCCGCTAACAAATTAAGTGCGTTGTCTAACCAACAAGCACAAAAAAGCTCGCCAAGATAGCGAGCTCTTTTTAGTCAAACTTGTGTGGCATTACGATTTAGCAGCGGCCGCTTTTGCTTGTTCAGCACGCTTACGGCGAATCTCTTTTGGATCGGCTAACAGTGCTCGGTAGATTTCGATACGATCTTTATCGCGAACAGTCGCATCTAGCTTAACGTTACGGCTGAATACGCCAACCTTGTTTTTCGCTAAGTCGATCTCTGGATACAACTCCAAAACACCAGACTGCGCAATAATCTCTTCAACGGTCGCGTTCTTGTTCACCACCAAGGTAAACACACGCTGTTCGTGCGGAAGTGCAAACACAACCTCTACGTGGATCATATCTGATTCAATAGTCATGGCTTAGTAAACCTGTTTCGCGCGTTGAGTAAAAGCACTGACCATATTGCTCGTCAGCTCATTGAAAACTTTACCAAATGCCATTTCAATCATTCGGCTAGAGAATTCAAACTCTAACTTAAGCTCAACCTTACACGCTTGCTCATCGAGCGGAGTAAAGTACCAACCACCCTGCAGCTTTTTAAACGGGCCGTCCACCAACTCCATCAAGATCTCAGCACCATCCGCTAAACGGTTAGAGGTAGTAAATGTTTTGCTGATCCCCGCTTTAGAGACATCAACCGAAGCCACCATAGTTGAATCTGAAGATTCGATCACACGTGAACCAGAACACCCTGGCAAAAACTCATGATAACGAGCAACATCATTGACCAAGCTGAACATCTGGTCGGCACTAAACGACACTAATGCTGAACGAGTAACCTTTGGCATATAGACTCCTGTTAAAGACAGCGTTACATTAACACAAACTGCAATTTTAATTGTATTGGGCCAGAGCGCAAATAAAAAGGATTCCCCAACTAGGGTGCAATCCGTATAATGAGGCCATTATGGCAAAGAATAAATCAAAATCAAAAGCCGGTAGCAATACCATTGCGCTTAATAAGAAAGCTCGCCACGAATATTTCATCGATGATGAGATAGAAGCGGGGCTTGAGCTACAAGGTTGGGAAGTAAAATCCCTACGTGAAGGCAAAACCAATATCGCAGAAAGCTACGTCTACATCCGAGACGGCGAAGCATTCATCAGTGGTATGACGATCACTCCGCTAACTCAAGCGAGTACTCATATCGTGGCGAACCCAACACGCATCCGTAAACTACTAATGTCGAGAAAAGAACTCGATAACCTTATCGGTCGTATTAACCGTGAAGGCATGACACTTGTCGCAACCGCGCTTTACTGGTCTCGCTCTTGGGCGAAGATTAAAGTTGGCGTAGCGAAAGGTAAGAAGCTGCACGATAAACGTACTTATATGAAAGAAAAAGATTGGGCGAGAGATAAAGCTCGAATTATGAAGAGTAATTTGCGTTAATTTTAATCACTTAAACGCACAGTGCTAGACAGGTTAAGCTTTTCTGGTACTATGCAAATAACACTTGGGGCTGATTTAGGATTCGACAGGAATTTTGAAGTCTGAGGTGCATGCCGTGGGGCGGTTGGCCACGTTAAAAGCCGCAAAAAAATAGTCGCAAACGACGAAAACTACGCACTAGCAGCTTAATAACCTGCTCAGAGCTCTCTTACCCTAGCTTCCGCTCGTAAGACGGGGACCAATAAGAGATCAAACCCAAACTAGCTAGCGTGGCTTCTCCCACCTGAGAGGAAAAGCGCGAATTATAATTCAGGTTAGCCTTTAACTAGCGTGTCGATTCGCAGGTTGCTGGTGAAATTAAAGATCGACTAAGCATGTAGTACCAATGATGAATGATTTTTGGACGCGGGTTCAACTCTACCATCAAGTCTTAATTTTAGTGTCTTTTTATGAAAAGCCTTACTGAGTAAGGGTTCAACGACAGTTTATCTGGTAATCGTATTTTTCATAAAACATTGCATAAATTCTTGGTTATGATTATATTATTCATAACTTTATTAAGCGAATAAGTCGTTTTATGAACCTCAGATTCATAAAATGCACCGTATAAATTGCGAATCGATTTATACACAACGGGGGTGATTTAGGATTCGACAGGAATTTTGAAGTCTGAGGTGCATGCCGTGGGGCGGTTGGCCACGTTAAAAGCCGCAAAAAAATAGTCGCAAACGACGAAAACTACGCACTAGCAGCTTAATAACCTGCTGAGAGCCTCTTTGCCCTAGCTTCCGCTTGTAAGACGGGGAACAACAAAGAGTCAAACCCAAACGAGCTAGATCGGATTCTCCCGCCTGAGAGATGAAGTTCGAAATATAATTCAGGATAGTCATTTACTAGCGTGTCGGTTCGCAGGTACTTGGTGAATTTAAAGATCGACTAAGCATGTAGTACCAATGATGAATGATTTTTGGACGGGGGTTCAACTCCCCCCACCTCCACATTCGAGAAGCCGTATATTCAGTGAATATACGGCTTTTCTTTTATCTAGAACTTTAGTTTTCTAAACCTTTAGTCGCTTATTGAATCGACCAAGATTTCTTACACACTTTTTCAGTTCTCTTTCAATACTTGCATTAAAAATATATTAAGAATCGATGACGATAACTATCGGCTGAAAATCTAGCTACAACACAATGGCGCACTTCTATGTTAGAAAGTGCCACGGTGAAAAATTCAATCTGAGAAGCTTTTGGACAAAAACGTTTTAGTGCCAATAAACTAAAACGTTAGTTTGAGATTAGAAAAAGTATCTTTAACCTCGAATTTTAAGCCTATTTTAAACAAGGCTATTTCTTCGGGTACTTCTGAAGCTTGCGCTTCATAAGGTTTGGTGTGACTTTTTCATGGTGGTAGACATATATTAAACTAACTCCATTTTCTTTACACAATCGAGCTTTACGGGCATCACGTTCCAAGTTCTTTTCGTAAGCATCTTGACCACAAAAAATTCAACTGAATCAGTGTGCTGTTTTCCTTGATACTCTATCGCTAATCGTAGTTCTGGTAGGTATACATCAAGCCTTTGCTTGCCAAGCCAAGTTGGTGAGGCTTCTCGAAGAATACGTTGCTCGGTCATTAAATCCTTGGTGAATAGGAAAACTTTGTTCTCATTTACCCACTTTTGTCTGCCAAGTGCTTGTTCAAGATTATCACAAATCCAACTCCAACCAGATTCGTACTTCTTTCGTTCAGCAAACGCTTCATAGGAATAATGCAACGATGGAGAAGGTTCTCCATATCGAATTATGCTTTCTTCAACACCTTGTTCTTTAATTACGCACAAATGACAAATGTCTTTTAATCTAGGCAAGCTTACTAACTCTGAAAGCATGAATCGTTCACTGTGGTAACTATCATGGTTAGAAGCTTTTTTAGGGTTAGAAAGTAACTCTTCATGAAACCCTTTCGTGCATGAACACAAATACCTTTTACCGTCACTTTGGTTTACAAACGTCATTTCATTGTGAGCACAACCAAACAAGTCGTAGTCACACAGGTACAAACCTTCAGGTGACAATGTTTCCTCAAGCAAAGAAAGGCAGTTGATTGAAAGCTTACTTTTGACGTCTAGTCGAGGCAAGTGAACACGTAGATCTGAATAGGTGTAGTTAATTTGCTTTTTTAGCTTTTTTGCAAAAGTTGGTTCAAAAATTTGATTATCGAAGCAATTAAAAACTGGTACATATTCGAACACGCCATCTTCAAGATTTCTTTTTACTTTTATAGTTATAGATAGATTCAAAGCAAGTTCAAAGTCTTCAATGGAAGCCAGAGAGTGCCCATATAGAAGTGACGTTTTATTTTCAATGGAGCATTCAGCATCAACAAACAAATTATTGATAATCCTATCATCACCACTCGCTTGATTAGAAAGGCACTTCTTAAACGAGTACAATAAGCAGTCGGCAAATGAAGTATATGTTTTCTTCTCTAAACTTTTAGCAATTTCATTTTCTAGGCTTTGCTGGCTTAACGTTATGTTTATCACGAACTGATCCGCACCAGCAGTTTTGGACATCGAGTTAAGTGAGTACAATCACTAACGAGGTGAACCATGACAAGCAAGAAAAAACGTATTATCCAATCCCCTGAATTTAAAGCAGAAGCCCTGAAGCTAGCAGAGAAAGTGGGAGTAGCTGCGGCAGCGAGGCAACTGTCATTACACGAATCCCAGATCTATGGTTGGCGTAAGGCAGTTAAGAGCGACACCAGCACCAGTCAGCGAGAAAAAGATCTAGCCGCTGAAGTGGCCAAACTCAAAAGACAATTGGCTGAGCAAGCTGAAGAGCTAGATATCGTAAAAAAGGCCGCCACCTACTTCGCGAAAAACCTAAAGTAGATTGCTACGAATTTATGCTCGAACACCTGCTGTGCTTCAGTGTTATCCGCATGGCTAAGGTGTTCTGCGTTTCACGAAGTGGGTTTTATTACTGGATTAAGCATCGCCACAAGACCGCCCAGCGCGAGGTAACTCGCCAAGAGTTTGATACAAAGGTCAAAGAAGCTTTTGACAATAGCAAAGGCCGTGATGGCTCAAGGCGCATCCAAAAAGAGCTGGCTGAGAACGGTGATAACCGTAATATTAAAACCATTGCCGCCAGTATGAAGCGACAGGATTTAACACCGAAAGCGGCACGTAAGTTTAAGTGTACGACGGACAGCAAACATAAACTGCCAGTGGCACCGAACCTGCTGGCTCAGGATTTTAACGCTGAGGCTCCGAATCAAAAGTGGGCGGGAGACATCACCTATGTGGCGACAAGTGAAGGCTGGCTGTATTTAGCGGTAATCATTGACCTTTATTCAAGGCAAGTAGTCGGTTGGTCTATGGATACCAGAATGACGGCAACTCTGGTTTGCGATGCGTTATCAATGGCCTTGTTCCGCCGAGGTTTCCCTGAGCAGGTTATCGTTCATAGTGACCGAGGTAGTCAGTACTGCTCAAAAGATTATCGAGACATCATCACCGCTTATAATCTAAAGCAAAGTATGAGTAGGAAAGGAAACTGCTGGGACAATGCTTGTGTTGAGAGCTTCTTCCATTCAATGAAAGTTGAAGCGATCCAGTATGAGCCGATCATGACGCGAGACGAGATGCGCCAAACAATCTTTGAATACATAGAGGTTGATTATAATCGGACAAGAAGGCACAGTGCTCTTGGGTATCTAAGCCCAGTTAACTTTGAAAATCAAAATGTCGCTTAATGAAGTGTCCAGTCTGGCTGGAGCAGATCATCTCAGTACACACCACCTACACTGAGCTTTCGTAATGACCAATATCGTCATCGCAACCAGCGGAATTTCAACCTTCACCGCTCCGACTCATGGCAATCAACAACGAAAGCTATCCAGCCAGCAACTGTACCAAAACGTTCCGCTCAATTTGAGTGCATCATGTGTCAATGCCAGTGGCAAGTTACGCTACCTAGTACACCAATCTGCCCTCAATGCCATAGCCACCTATACGCTAGCGAGGTCTCTTCAAGATAAGCACCACATCAATCGTTCATTTTATTCTTCTGTTCATTTTTTATGAACAAACCAAAAAAATGAACACAACCAAATACTATTCTTAGTTTTTGATTCTCAAGACTAGCACTCTGAAAATATATAATGAGTAGTTAAAGTTACATAAGCAAACTAAAACCTACACAATGAGTAGTAAAAGTGTCATTATCACCAACTACTTCTCACAACTAATCACCGATGAGGTTCCTCTTTTGTGTGCTCTGACTCTGGCATCAATACACCACATACCCTAAATCAATTTCATCACACAAAATGCAGATAATGAGATGAGATTGATTTAAAACATAAAGATTGGCTATTTTTCATCCTCAACACATACGGAAATAGCTACCCCTTAATCAGCAGGAGGTATACTGTACGCAATGACCACATTTACAAACTAAGCCAGTTGGAGAAATTGAAATTTTACGCAGTATCTGATTTGCACTTGGATTTACACGGCATCCATCGAAGCTTCTGGCATAACTTCGATAATGACGCTGTTTTGATTATCGCTGGTGATACCGCCAATGCACTCACTGGTATTGCGTATGTAAAAAATGTTCTTTGCTCTTACTTTAAAGCCGTAATCCTCGTTGCAGGGAATCACGAGTGGTACAGTAATAAAAACAAGTCCTATCGTTCTGGCTCTCTGCGCAGACAAGTTTCAATAAGCTCCACAGACAACATTAATACTCAAACATACTCCCCGATATCAAAACTTAAAGCACACAGTGATACGATTGCGAATTTGTTTTTTCTGGATAATGAGTCAATTGATTTGGATGGGCGTACCATTTATGGCGGCACTCTTTGGTTTCCTATCAACACATATTCTCCTGAACTAATAGATGCGTACTCAGAACTGATGAATGATACGAAGTACATCAGCAATCAAGTGATTGAAGAGCAACACAAAGCATTCATTAACAACTTTCCAGGGAAAGTTGACATAGCAATATCTCATCACCTTCCATCAAAAGAAGCTTTTGCTGTCGAACAAAGTGCCAACAGCGATTATGCCCCGTACTACCATGCTAGTTTGAGCGACGAGCTAATCTCTATAGCACGATACTGGATTGCAGGTCATCAACATGATCCAGTAGAAAAGAGCATTGCTGGCAGCACCACTTTCATTTGTAATCCAAAAGGCTCAATCCCACTCAAGTCAGGAGGCTTGAAGATCAAGGCATACTACCTATAGCTCGATAACTGGAAGCCTACACAGGCTTCACGACCAATTAATGCGTAAAAAAATACACATTAATTGATAAAATCAAGCCTTATGAGTATTATATTACTCATAGATAGAATGGAGTCCTCAATGGAAGAATTAAACATACAAGCTTTTATCAAGGGTGAATGGCTAGACATTGCTGTCATTTCATTTCCGAAAAGTGAACAGAACAACTTCCGAGTGACTGAACTCAATTACCTCGGAAACTACGCATTAGAACATCACGAAAAAGATGACCTACATGCAGTATCAATGAACCTGGCCGTATCTTTTTTCTTTGACGATATGGGAAGACCTGGATGGCTAACTTTTCTTGATGACATCATGCCAAGTGGAGCAAGTAGACGCTATTGGGTCAAACATCTAGACATTGAAGATCTTTCAATTGATGAACAAGACTATGTTTTATTAAAGTTTGGCACAATGTCCCCTATTGGTAACTTACGAGTAAAAGACTCTCTACCAGAACGCTACGAAGAGTCCGATACCCTCTACTTTTCTTTAGATGATGTAAAAAACCGCGCAAGTGATTTTTTAGATTATGCTCAACAAAGAGGGGCGGCGGCTGGCGGTGCAACAGGTGCAGGTGGCGAAGCACCGAAACTAGTGTTGCGTTGTTCTAGAGGAGATACAAAGCAAAATAAGATATGGATCGATCCTTATCAAGATGATAACACCAACCAAGATTTACACTATTTAGTCAAGTATCCTAGAGGCTCAAGAAGCGCTATTGACTGTAATATCCTTCGAGCTGAGTTCTATTATTATCACGAACTCACCGATATGGGTTTTGATACGATCCCAACCAAAAATATGCGATTAGAAGAAGGATTAAACTACCCTTCTTTATGGTTGCCGAGGTTTGATATTCGTTTTAACGAAGAGCAGCATATTGAAAAATTCGGAATGGAATCTGTTTACTCCATTCTTGATAAAGGTGCAGGAGTAACTCTAGAGCATGAAGCTACTATTAGAGCGTTAATAGAAAAAATCACTCATAGCCATACGGTACAAAATCAGGGGTATGATTTTGATGTTCAAAGCTTTGTTATCGAGTGGATTAAGAGAGACTTACTCAACATTCTATTTGGCAATAGCGATAATCATGGTCGAAACACCTCATTCTTAAAAGGTGATGGTTGTATTAAGTTAGCCCCTATATACGATTTTGCCCCAATGAAAGCCGATCCTGAAGGTATTCCACGAACGACAAAATGGAAAGCCCCACTAGAAGTTGGAGGCACTTACAATTTTATCGGCATTGCAGAATCGCTGTCTGACCTTGTACCGAGTGAGTTGTTGCTTAGCGAGCTAAAAGATACCGCAAAAAAGTGTATTGATCTTAAAAAAAGACTGGTAAAGCGAGGTGTCCCAGAGCAGATCGTAGAAATGCCAGCTATTGGATTAAATCATATCCCTGAAAAGTTGGAAAAATGGGGGCTATTATGAGCAATAATAACAAGTCATCTAAAGAGTCTATAAATGACGTAGTTCATCGCCTACGAAATAATCGCAAACAGCTCTCTAGCTCCTACGGCACAACCAGCAATGACAGCGTAAGACCTGATACTATTCGCCTCAGAGTACGACCTTCACAAAGAGCCTCAAAAAAGACTCCAACACCAAAAGCGATCGAACGTACCAAGATAGTAAATCAAATAGTTAAACAACTGTTATTTGGCGATTTAACTCAAGGTCAAGCTCTAAAAGAACTTCGAATCAATGTGTTGGGTTTAAAGCAAGATGTTTACGCAAAGCTCGTTGATGTGTCTCGAAAAACACTATCTGATATAGAAAATGATCGTGGTAATTACAAAACAGACATATTGAACAAAGTTTTCAAACCTTTTGGTCTAAGAGTTGGCCTAATACCGTCCTCAACAAGTATGCTAAACTCATTACTCAACAACGATAAATCACCTGTTGATGAGTAACAGTTACAACGAGTTTTAAGACCATTTTGCTATGATTGGTATAAATTTTAATAGCAAAAGGTTATATAAGGACGGGGGTTCAGTTCCTTTTGCAGTAGGAAATTGATGTAACATTTGATGCTACACCAAATTGGTAACACCAAGCTAATCACCTGAATTTTAAAACATTGATACATTGGTTCAACTCCCGCCAGCCCAAACGTTTGGAAACAACGTATTATCAATTAGTTAGCGCTTTTTGGTAATGCGCTTTTTTTTATTAGTGCCTCACAAAAGTGCCACAGCTGTGACACTCATAGGAAACATTCTTATTGTGGTGCAGGTAGCGCTAAATTCTCCACAAACTCTAGTGCCAAAGCATCCCTATCACCAAAGTATTTACCTGCCTTTTCAGCAATCCATACCTCATGGAAATGCGTATGCGCCCCATGAACCCACGGGGCGATGTTGTTAATGTTTGAAGTTCCAAGGTAGGAGCGCATCGATATCAGGCTCAACTTTCGCGAGCTCTTTCATGCACTTGACCATGTAGTCGTAGAGGATAAGGCCGTTGGCTTTCGCAGTCTCGACGATGCTGTAAAGCATCGCGCTCGCATCGGCACCATTTGGTGTGTTCGAGAATAACCAATTTTTTCTGCCAATGACCAGCGGTTTAATGGCGCGTTCAGCACGATTATTATCGATAGATAAATGACCGTCATCAATATAGCGGATGAGCTTGGGCCATTGGCCGAGCGTATACTTAATGTAAGCGTCTAATTAAGCAGTGAGGCCTTACTCGGTCTCATTGATGTCAGAGTTCCATGGCATAAGATCGGTAAGATCATCTTGAGGTGAACGCGTTGGAAGCACTTTGAACAAGTGCGCGAAGTAGTAATATGGGTTGATGTTATTCGCTCGACACGTCATTACTAAGCTATATAAGTTAGCACTCGCAGTGGCACCTTCAACGGACGTGGAGAACATCCAGTTTTTACGACCCGTAGTAAACGGGCGGATATCTCGCTCAGTCACATTATTATCTATGCTGATATCACCATCTTCGAGATAAGTGAGCAGCTTAGGCCATTGGTTGACGGTGTAATTAATGGCTCCGCCGAGCTGACTTTTGGGCAGCACTTTTTCTTGGCTTTCAAGCAACCACTGATGGAACTTATCTAAGATTGGTTTCGATTTTTGTTGGCGTAGTTGCTGCCTTTCAACAGTATTTAACCCCTTGGCTTCTTGCTCGACACCATATAGCTTGGCGATGAAGTTGATGGCCTTTGCAATACGGCCTGACTTCTTCTTTGGTTGTGCTTTTTGCGCATCAGTAAACTTACGTCGGGCGTGAGCTAAACAACCAGCTTGGATAACATTGTTTAAACCGCTGTAGGCTTGATAACCATCGGTGAGCAAGTAGCCCGAGTAACCACCTAAAAAATCTTTAACGCATTGCCCAGCGCGGCTTGGCTGATAGTCGTAAATTACTACTGGCTGTTTAACGAACTCACCACTGCGATAGACCCACATGTAAGATTTGCTTTGTGCTGTTCTATCTTTTTCTCGCAGCACTTGAACGGTGGTTTCATCGGCGCAGATGAGCTTTTCATTCAGTAAATGGGCTTTCATCGCTTCAATGATGACATTCACTTTGTTGCCCAGTTGAACGCACCAGTTCGCCAGTGTACCTCGGCTTAGCTCGATATCAGAACGCTTTAAAATTTCGACCTGACGGTAAAGCGGCAGTGCATCCACATATTTTGCGGTAACAACCGCGGCGAACGCTTCAGGGCTGCCCATGCTTTTTGGGATCATATTAGCAGGCTTAGGGGCGGTAATGATTTTACTGCTGGTTTGTGTTTTTTCGCAGTGTCGGCAAGCGTATTTGGTGCGCTTATGGCGTATAACGCTGACCTTTTGAGGGATGATTTTTAGCTCTTCCGAGACGTCGGTTCCGCACTCATGTAATGGTTCATTGCAACAGTCGCAGTAAGGTGCATTGAGTGTGTGTTGTAGCACTTCTCGCTCTAGCTCTTGAGGCAGAGGTTTTCGGCCTTTCTTATGATGCTTCGGTGCAGGTTTAGGCAAGGCATTTTGTTGCTCAGCTTCATTGAAGGTACCTTTGGGTTCTTTTTCACTTTTGGCAGAGAAGCGCTTAGATTTACTGAGATTAAGCTGTTCGATGAGTAACTGCATTTTGTTTTCTAGCTCAACGACTTCTTCTGCTTGAGTTTGAACGGTTTTCTCTAATGTCGCTATCGCATTATCTTTAGATTGGTTTTCCTCCTGAAGTTTGAGCAGCATCGCTTTGAGTTGTTCAACATCATCAGGAAGTTCGGTCATGTTAGGGCTCTTAATTCAATATTTTCACCTAGTCTGACAGCGAAAAAAGATCATTCAAGCCCAGTATGATGATCAACATTCTAGCTCACACTTCTCGCCCATAGAGAGGCTGATGTGCTTTCGGATTTTCAAGTTTTAACCCAGAGAGCAGCCAGTTGAGTTGTTGGGTAGAGATGTGGATATGACCAGACGCCGTAGGCCTTGGCCACTTGAAGCGGCCTTTTTCTAAGCGGCGATAATAGAGCCAAAAACCATTGGTATCCCAGAACAAGATTTTGATTTTATCTCGTCCTCGGTTGCAGAAGATGAACCATGCGCTACTCAATGGATCCATTTCTAGCACATCGGCCACAACGAGAGAGAGGCCATCAATCGACTTTCTCATGTCGGTAATACCTGAGACAAGATAGACAGCGCCACTTGGGATCATTGCAGCGCCTTAAGCCATGTTTGAATCTGAACCAATGAAAGTGACGTTGGCAACTCGGCTCGGAGTCCGTTAGGCAAGTGGACGACAACCATTTCCCCACTGAAAGATGGGAGGTCATTCATGACCACTTGGTGAGCTACTTGTTCATCGTCGGTTTGCTTGAGCTTTTTCAGCCAGTAGTGAAAAGTGGCGTAGTTGATGTCGTGCTCTTTACAAAAATGTGGAATGGAAAGGCCGCTTTCTTGTTGCTTGAAAACAATGGCCGTCCAATGTTGGTGCTTTTCTGATTGTGTCATAGTTCCTCCATTAGGCTGGCGAAACTATGACAAAGGCTTGCTGAAATTAGAATGTGTGGTTAATTAGATGCTTACTACTTAATCGCTTTACCCAGTGGGCTAGACGCTATAACTTGTTGAGTGGTCATCCACTCGTATAACTCATCCAGTATCGGTTTTGCATGCTGTTGACGTTCTGCTTTTCGTGTCTCGACAGATGCACCTTTTAAGCGGGATTCTATCCCATAGAGCTTCTGGATTTTAGCCAGCGCTTTATCTGCTTTGCCTGACTTGCCTTTACCTTGAAGCTTCTTAGCATCCATGAACTTACGTCGTGCATGCGCCAAGCAGCCAACATTGGTTACCTGGTGAAGACCATCATAGGCACCATAGCCATCGGTTTGCAGATAACCACTGTAATCCCCCAAGAAGGCAACAGGGCATGCCCTCGCGCGACTGTTTTGATAGTCGTACAAGGCGATATTCTTTACATTCAGCAGTGCAGCGTCGGGCGAGTCTGCGCCCGAGCAGTAGAGCCACATATAACACTGTTTATCTTCTTTGAGGACATTGAGCGGCGTTTCATCCGCCTGAACCACCACTTGCTCTAGCAGGTGCTCTTTCAAGGCCGCATACAGCGGTGTGAACTTCTCACTGACTTGGATAACCCACCTTGCCATGGTAGTTCGCGATAGCTCAATACCCGACTGAGTAAACAGCGACTCTTGGCGGTAAAGTGGCATTGCGTATTGATATTTACCAAGGATGATATTGGCCAAGGATGATATTGGCCAGCAAGCTTTCTGTGGCAAAGCTTTTAGGGATGATGCCCTGAGGCGCTGGCTTTTGAACGATACGGCTATTGTCTTCCGTTTGCTCGCACTGACGACAAGCATATTTAGGACGAACATATTCCAGCACTTTAAGCACAGCTGGTGAGAACTCAAGTTTCTCACTGCGGTCTTCACCGATTTTATGCAGACTATGTT
>NZ_OSDX01000043.1:0-36983 GCF_900382755.1 Vibrio sp. Evd11 | reverse complement strand
TGAAAGAAAAGCTAGCTAATTGCACTGCCACTATAAAGTCAGAGCTGAAAAACAATCTCCACTTTCTAACGGATATTGAACCGATAGTGATTCCACCCGATAGCTCGGTCCAAGAACAGGCAGAACATAAGCAATATTTAGATCAACTCAAGCAAACCTTCTCGGAATTCGACTTAGTGATAGTGGATACGGTGACGGAATCAATAGGCCGTTGTGAAGAGGTAAAACACGATCGCTTAATCAAAAATGTTTTTCAGAGCCTTGCTAGTGAATCAGGTGCCAGTTTGTTGCTTGTTCATCATGTGAATAAAGATGAAATCCGCGGTAACCAAGAAATTACTATGGCCTCAGGTGCAGGTTTAACGTCGATAATGCGATTAACAAAGTGCTTGTTTACGTTAAAGAGAAACAAAGAATCGTTGTCGATTAAATACCTTAAGAGCAATTACTTACCTGAAAATGAAAATCAAGAGTTCGCGGTTGAAGTGAGACAAAGCCTCACTATTAATCCACAGGTCTTCAGTTTGAAATCCAAGGCGTCTAAGCCCGCGCGCTCAGCGCAAAGTATTAAGCAGAGCCCTAAAAAAATCACGCTGCCAGGGACTATTCCAGAACAAGAAGAAATTGAAGAGCGTAAAAACCTCAGGGACGTTTTGTAAGCGACCTCTCACACTTTCAAACAGCACCGACATTCGGTGCTGTTTTTTTATCTGACCCTGTTCGCACTCTTTGTTATTCGTTCATATTTTTTCGCTCAGCTTGTCCAGTTTGGATCGCCTTTAATTAAGGAGGAAGCATGGCGAACTACGCGTATTTAAGGGTTTCATCAGACAGCCAAGATGTGGCAAACCAAAAGCATGGGATCTATGACTACACCAATAAGGTTGGGATAGGTAATTTGGTGTTTGTTGAAGACGTGGTGACAGGGAAGAAGAAATGGCGACAACGTAAACTAGGTGCGTTAGTGGAGGGTATGACGAGCGGAGATTGCATCGTATTTGCTGAAGTCAGTCGCATTGCGCGTTCTACTTTACAAGTGCTTGAGGTTCTCGAAGTGTGTATGGAAAAGAAGATAAATGTCTATATCGCCAAACAGAATTTACAGCTAGATGGTTCAATGCAATCTCGCATAACCGCAACGGTGCTAGGACTTGCGGCAGAGATAGAGCGTGAGTTTATTTCGATGAGAACGAAGGAAGCGCTTGCTGCTAGAAAGAAAAACGGCATGATTCTCGGAAGACCAAAGGGCCAAGCTGAGAAGCTGAAGCTCGATGTTAAACGTGAACAAATAGAGAAGTATTTAAAGATGGGCTTGGGGATTCGTCCCACAGCCAAATTGATCGACGAAGCGCCGAGTACACTGCGTGACTACATGAAGCGACGCGGGTTAACCCTTAAATTAGCTTAAGGGTTAAGAGAGTTGTGAAAAGTGCTTGGCAGGCGACATGTGCTTACCAAGAACGGCTGCAATCACAATGTGATTTTGCTTTTGGATGTAATAAATCACATGGTGCTTTAAAGGAAACCGGAAGTAGTTTTTTCCCAGTTCAGAAACTTCTATGCCAAGCAGCTGGTTGTTCGCCAGTAATTCCATTGATTGCTTGAGCTCTGAAAAGTAAGTCGTCCATTGTGTTTGCCCCCATCGCTCTAATGTATAGCGACGAATCTCAATGAGATCAGATTGCGCTGCAGAAGAAAGCTTGTAGTGCATCATTAATCAAATTTACCTTGGTCAAGTGCGTTCATGAAGTCATTACCGTCGACCAGGTTATCTGATAGAGCATCGGCCTCTGCTTGTTCGAAGCGTGATTTCACCACCATCAATTTGAGTGCTTCAAGTTGTTCATATTCTTCACAAGACATCATCACCGCAACGGGTGAACCGTTCTTATTAATTTGTACAGGTTCACGTTGCACCTTCATCAGTAAGTCACCAAATTTGGTTTTGGCTGTATTAGCAGTAAGTGATTGCATAATATTCTCCTTTTCGTTCATTATAAACGAATCGAACGATTTAACCAATTTGTATGATTCTGTGATTGGAGGTAATCTGATGTAGTGTACATAAAGGTGTAACTTTATGGACATTGCATGCTGCCCCTCTCAATACTGTCCAGTTAGTCTTTTAAATATAAAGTGAACATGTACAATAAAGTTAACCAATCTTAATGTTCACTTTAAGGCACTTCTCATGAAAATTGGCTATGCCCGTGTCAGTACCCAAGACCAAACACTTGATGTTCAACTTGAACAGCTTAAAGCCATAGGTTGTGAAAAAATTTACCAAGAACAAGCGAGTGGTAAATCTTCCGATAGGGAACAGCTTAACCTTTTGCTCGATTTTGCGAGGGAAGGGGACGTGATTCACGTTACCAAAGTCGACCGCATTGCCCGTAATACGATCGATGCGTTGCAAATTGCCGATCAGCTCGCAGCAAAAAAAGCCGGCTTAGTTTTTCATGATTTAGGCGACTTAGACATTAATAGCGATGTCGGTCGGGTAATTTATACCACCATTTCGGCGTTCGCAGAGATGGAAAGAAAACGAATTTTACAGCGCTGTAATGAGGGTAGGGAGCGCGCACGAGCTGAAGGGAGGCACCTCGGCCGATTTCCTGATAAGACGCTTCACCAACGCATTCAAGAGCTTGCAGAGCAGGGGATAAATAAGCATGCGATCAGCAAAGAGTTAGGGTGTAGTCGGACGACTGTTTATAAAGTACTGGGTTAATAAATGTACTTTTAAAATTGATAGCACTCATTGGAGCGCTTTTTTTTGATTAAATCGAACGAACACCGTTCGTTCTGTTTACATGTTCTTAATTTGGGTTATAATATGAACTGTTCTCATGTCTCTTCAAAGGAAACCACAATGTCAGCTAATCAATTACAAGATAAAGTTAATGCTATCTGTAACGATCTCTATGCTCAGGGGCAGAAGGTTAGTGTGCGTATTGTGTTATCTATGATGCCGGAGATAAGCAGCACCAGTACTATCCACAAATATTACAAACAGTGGAAAGAAGAGTTAGAGGCGAATCAGAAGTCTTTGCTTGAAAAAATGGGGTTTTCTGAAGAATTTACACGTGTGTTTATGTCTGAGATCACTCGCCATGCCACGGAAGCAGAGCGTCGCTATCGTGAAATTGCGGATGATGCAAAAGAGCAGAGCAGCAAGGCTATTGAAGACTTAGAGCGAGCAGAAGAGCGCCTACATAAGCAGTCTGCTTTGTTAGAACAAAGAGAAAATCAGCTCAAAGAACTGCAGTCTGAGTTAACCCAAGTAACCAAATCACAAGAGGCCGTTGTTGCAGAGCTTCGTCAACAAATCGAAGAGCTACAAAGTCAGGGAGCAGAAAGGATCGAAACCATCGAACGTCTACGTACTGATTTAGCTAAAAAAGAACTACAGCTAGAAAACAACCAAGAGATAGTTGATACGGTAAAAGAGCAGAATCGAAGCCTTACAGAGCAACTGACCTCAGCTAACCAACAAGCAGTGGTTCAGGCTAAGAGCATAACTCGTTTTGAATCAATACAAGAAGCCAATCAAACACTGATTGATGAGCTTAAACTCGACAAGAAATCTTATGCTGAGAGTGTACAGCGTATAGAGAAAGATCTAAGAAATACTCAGCAAGAGAAACACACACTACAAAGCTCATTAAATGATGTTCGTAATAGTGAGCGAGAGAATTTGAGTAAGATTGAGCGTAATGTTACATCTATTGCTGAAATGAAAGTGACTCTGGCGCAGCAAGCTGAAATGCTAAGTCGTTATGAGAGCTTATTGAAAGAGAGCGAATCAGAGTAGGTACCTAGGATGATGTGGCCTTGCTTACCACTCCAGTCAAAACTTGCCACTTCTAAGCGGTGAACACGTAAAAACATGTCATGGGCTAAACACGTGACGCTGCGCGACACAGCCCATCACATAAACGTCATCACCACTCAGGCGGCAGCGCTTTGTCTTTCGTAGCAAGGCCGCTTAAAAGATCTATTACCAGCCCCAAACCCCAAGCTTGGGGCCTTTAGTTCAAATTGAACATAATGTGGAATAATACAAAATAGCACGTGCCGGTTCGCCAGCAAGCTGTCGGGCACTGGGCTACTTCAAGTATTATTGGACATTATGTTTAAATTTTCACAACCGCACAGAAAGCGTGCTGTAAGGCAGCCAGGCAAGCTGGCTATTGTTTATCTGCCTTGCCCAAAAAGACGGGCAAAGCAGGGTAGTTGGCTAACGCATCAAAACACAAACAACGTGTTTCCATGCGGTCACTTCCTCGTGTACCTGTTACATTCTTCGTTGCGGTCAGTTTTTGTTGGCCGTGCCGTCCAATGCGCGTGCCCCCGGCACTCGGCCAGCCCTCTTTGCTCTCATTCTTTTCTTTGCCCATTTGGCTCCGGGCTGCAGTGTTTGTGTTCCAATAACCATTATCGGTCTTACTTGTTATCGGGTACCCAGTGCCTAATTAATCCTTCTTTTGTCCACAAACACACACCACATCCCCCGCCCACCCTATGCTGCGCCCCGTCCTTTGGTTTAACAAGCTTTGTAGCAGCTGTTGTTCTATCGCTTAAGTTACATTATCACGTGTAATTTATTGGCGCAGCGGTGTGCGTGTCGTGGTGGGTTGGCCGTTTTGTTAAACGGCTATTAACCATATTTTTGAACGCTAATACAAAGCTACTTCTGAGATGCTTTTACCAAGGTATCGTAATACTGTGCTGTGTCGCGGTTAGTTAACCTGAATTTAAAGAAACACTCATTCTTAGGTTGTACCGCAGTTTCTGCTTGTTGAGCCTCAAAGCTTATTTCTTCCAAAGTCCGTTTATCGATAAACCACTTTTTTTCTAATATCCACATAAATGCGTGTCTAGTGGGTATCGTTATTCGATCGGTGCTCTCTTCTAAGCCGAAATCAGTACGTACTCTACTTTTTTCTTTAGCACTCAAGTTTGGGTGTAACTCCAATTCGAGTGGTATTTGAGTATTCCAACTTAAATCTTTGTCTAAAGACTCGTCACTCTTTTGTTTAAATTCCTGCTCACTGAAGAGCTCTGCAATGTCTTTAAAACGAGAAAAGTGAAATGTTTTGAAGTAGGTCTTATGTGTACAATTGCGGTCATACGCTCTAAACATCCAGTTAGTACCGTCGTACATGACAGCTAACGGCAATAGCGTTCTGGCTTCGCGGTTGTCACTGTTTTCAGAAAGATAACTTCCACACTTTATAGCGTAACGACCATCAATAGCACGAGCTACTTTAGATATACATTCGACGTCTAGCTGGTTAGGGATTTTACCAATTTTATCAAAGGTGATAATGGTTTTGGGTTCTGAGTAAAGCTTGTTTTTGTTGAATCCATTTGCCAGCATTCCTAAAGCGGTATCAGCATCAATGTCTAATAGCGGTTCATAACACTCTCGCTTGATGGTGTTCAATTTTGTCTTTGTATCGTATTGAAAATTATTCGGACGCACGTTGCTATAGTCTGAGATTGCTTTTGAAGCGGCCGCGTTTCCTATGTTGAACATCTCTCCAATATCCGAACGCTTTATGATTCCGGTATACCTAAGTTTAAAGTCGATAAAGGCCAACCTATCAGCTTGATTACCCTTTTCTTGTACTAGTTCTTCAAAAGTAGTCATGTCTAATACTCTTTATTATTTTTATTTATCATACCACACAGTGAAGAATGTGGCGCTTTTTGGTTATCAAAATTGATATAAAAATTACATAATAGATCGTAATATTAAAAAAGTGCGTTGTTTTTATGTATGCACTATTGATCTTGTGCGTTAAATAGGTATGATTGTCCATAAGAAGAGTTAGGCGCAGTTGTTTAACTCAAAATGTGGAGATGTATCATGGCTAAAAATGGTCAACCTGGTGATAATCGCCGTCATGGGATGGTTCGCGAACGCTCACAAACTCAAACGCCTTCTGGGCATTGGGTTAAACGCGATGCGAATACAGGACGTTTTATGGACGTCAAGCAAGATGGGGCACCCTTTAAAGGTGTTCGAAAAGAAAAATAAAAAGGCACTTTCAGTAAAGTACTAAAAGTGCCTTTTTACAGTGAGGTGAATTATAAGTACCGTTGGCGCGGAAAGCTTATAAGGCCCAACACTAAGAGGTTTCAAGCCCTGTAAGAAAGGCCGATTACTCTGATTTGTCCCGTAATCATACCTTTCTAACGTGTTCACCTCAATCGTTGAATTCCCTCTTCTCCTAATTTTTGGGAGGAAACTCAGATGAGTATTCAACAAAAAGTAGTGCAAGTTTGTGCTTATGCGCGCCGCCGTCATGGCCGTCTTGAGTATGTATGCAAGCACTTACGTTCTTTGCCTTGTGCATAGAAAAATTAGCGGGAGTCTAGATAGGCTCCCTTAAAACAAGCACAGTTAGAAAGGAAAAAATTATGTGCAGAAAAGATCTATTGAGAGATATCTCATCTACTCTTACAGGCCTTGGGTTTGTCGCTAATGACAGTGGTGATTCGATGACCTACCAATCTAATGTCAGATATCCGAGCATTTTTACTGGGAAAAATGACTACGCTCACTTTATCGTACATACGCCCAATAGTACTATTCAGGTCGTTGCTAAGTACCAAGAATCGACGGGTACTGCGATGGAAAAGCTAGGTTATACCGCTTTTGATGCTGAGCGAACTGTTCACGATGCTTATCTTGTCGTTTGTGGTGGTCACGAACTGCTTAGAGATAGTCGAGCTATCGACTTCTTGAACGAAAAGCGCCATATCGCTCCAAAACTGCGAGCATTGACGGTCAATGGTCTAGATGATTACTTAGCCAACGAACTCAGCTCAGCTGCGGCTTAGACCGATGTCACAATCCCTGTTTGAATATTGAACAGGGATTGCGATATTCACTTAGATCAACGGTAGGTTTTATGTCGTATCCTAATTTTTCTCAACAAAAAGCAATTCATCACCATCAAGGCCCTTTGCTGGTCACTGTTTTCATATTTTATTAAAATCTACACCTATTGGGGCTTCTCTAAATGAATGGTTCGCGTAGCTGAAGCTATGGTTTCTGCTCGGTGTGCAATGATGATGCGAGTGATATTTAGTTGCTGAACGTGTTGGTTAATAATAGCTTCATTATTAGCATCAAGGTGGCTCGTAGATTCATCTAAACAGAGGATTTTAGGCTGCTTATAAAGAGCTCGCGCGAGAAAAATACGTTGAAGTTGTCCGCCGGAAAAGCTACTTCCCATGTCTCCAACCAAAGAATAAAAGCCTAATGGTAGTCGTTGAATCTCGGCTAAAATGTTAGCGTGGCGACAACTCTCTTTTAATATTTCCTCATCATATGGGCTATCAAACATGGTGATATTTTCGCTCAGTGTTCCTGAAAGTAGAGTGTCATTTTGCATCACACTTCCTAGGTGTGAACGATACGTTGTTTTATCTAGCTTTTGGATATCGATACCATCTAGATAAATGGTTCCAGTCGTCGGGGAGAGTAACCCAAGAAGGAGCTTAAGTAAGGTTGTCTTACCGCATCCAGATTCGCCTGTGATTGCGATACTTTCTCCAGGCTCTATTTCAAAACTGAGTTGGTTTAGCACCCAAGGTGCTTGGTCAAAATAACGAAAGCTGACGTTCTCAACTTTAATATGACCTTTCACTGGCAGGGGAAGTGAAGCTTGGCCTGGTGAATCTTCTTGGGTATGTAAAGTGATGTCGGAGAGCCGCTCTAAGTGCAAGGTGAGTAGTTTAAAGGACAGTATTTTGTCTATGAAGGCAAGAATGCTCGTCGTGAACTGGTTTTTGTACGCAATAAACGCCAATAACATTCCCACCGTCAGCTCCCCTTCGATCACAATCAAAGCTCCTAAATAAACGACAATAACCATCTCCAACCCAAAAATTAGGTCGTTGAGTGTCGTTTCTGCGATGTCCAGTTTCCCTAATTGAATATCGGTGTTGATCACTTCTGCATAGCGGTTTAGCCAACTGTTTTGTCGGTGTGTTTCATGGCTAAAGAGTTTAATGGTTTGTATTGCTCGAATACTTTCTAAAAAATGGGAATCTTCTTTGGCTTCCGCCACTATTGATTCTTCAGTGATGCGGCGGTTAGGAAAATAGAACAGCCACTGAACGACAAAAGAAAGCCCAACTACAGCAAGCACAACACCAGTCAGAAGTGGGCTATAAAGAAACATCATTATTAAGACAACGGATGCCATTAAGCCATCGATTAACGCTTCAACAATACCTGTTGTGAGTAGCTCACGGATGGCGTTGATAGAGCCAAATCGAGAGACAACATCGCCTACATGGCGCTTTTCAAAATAAGCATTAGGCAGTCTGATCAGGTGATGGAATAAGTTAGCGCCCATTTGGATATTGAGTGCACTACTAAATCGCACAACGAACCAGCTACGAAAAGCGGTCACACCGGTCTTTATCAAGCTCAGTAGAGCAAAGCCCAATGCGAGAACCATCAGCAAAGGTGTGTCATGACTGAGCAGGACGTTATCAACTACCCACTGCATGTAATAAGGAGCTATTAATGCGGCGGCTTGAATGACCACTGATAACATTAATAGTGTAACTAGGGTGCGTTTTAACCCATGAACTTTCTCCCACAGTTGGCTAATTCGCATGGTCTCGCGTTTGTCTTGTTTTTTAAAGTTACTACTGGGGTGTAGTTCGAGTGCGATACCGGTAAAGCTGCGAGCAAATTCAATTGTAGATAACTGGCGCTTACCCTGAGCTGGGTCATTGATATCAACCTTTCCATTACACACTTTGGTTAGCACTACAAAATGGTTTAAATCCCAATGAATAATGCATGGTAAAGAAAGCTGATCTAACTCTTCTACTTCACATTGTACCGCTCGGGCTGTGAGCCTTATTTGACTAGCTAATTCCATGACTTGTTTTAAGTTCATGCCCTGTGTACCAATCCTTACCATGCGCCTAAGTGAGGCGACATTGATTTGGTAGCCGTAGTATCCGGAAATCATCGCAACGCACGCTAACGCGCATTCTGATACTTCGGATTGCATCACCAAAGGTACGCGTTTTAGATGTGTGTAATGTAATCGATGAAGAAGGTTATGTGGGGTTCCTGACATACTCTGTGTTCTTTGGTTGTGAGTGGTGCTCATTGGGGACCTGTGCATGCTTTTTATAGTTTGATCAAAGAGTTACTGTGCTCTTTTGTGATTAATTAAATGCCACTCAACCTTATGAGTATTTACGGCTAATGACATGTTATTAAAGGGGAAATTACGATTAATTATCTATAAGGGAGTCGGGGATTGGGTTCGTGGCAATTTTATGCCACTAGGTTGATTAGCCAATAAGAAGTGAGGGTGAACAATAAATTAACTCATAAATTAATTGTGGTTCTGATGGAATTAAAGCCTTGATATAGCTAGGGCTAAGTACCTGTAGGCTGTAGGTAGGTCTTCTGTTTGCGCAAGCGCCAAGCTCTTAAGCTCTGTTGTAAAGAAGGCGTTAGTCAGGGATAAAACATTGGTTACGTTAAGGATGAGTAATGAAGAAAGTTATGTGCCAACAAGTGTCGTCACTATCAGAGGACATGCTTGATAAGGTTGTGGGCGGGAAGGGATACGACGGTTGTACCTCTAAACCTAAAAAGTTGCATAAAGCAGCGACGAAAAAAGGAAATTCATCAAAGGAGCGTGATTGGAGCGGAGGCTGTAATAGCCGTTCGTCTTAGGTATTGGTTTTTAGATGATTATCGTGGGGTATGCCGTTCACTTACCTCACTTTTCTCTTCAATCTGGTATTCCTTTTTATATATGGAGCACATTATGAGAGCGTATTTGTTATCACTGTTTGTAGCTCAATTCCCGTTGCCTATGGCTGACAAGCCTTCTCTTGTCTCTATGTCAGATAATGCCATCATACCTATTACTCGGCAGGCGTTGGTAGGTTGGTGGCAGTGTTGGTTTACTTTCCCGTTGATTGGTGATCGCATTCTCAACGAACATTTGAGATTGGATAAAGACGGCAGCTTCTCATCGCAAGGGACGTTTGAATACTTTTTAAGTAATCAAGACAAGCCTGCTCTCTTCTCTTTTTCAGCTCAAGGAAACTGGGGCTTTTATCAGCATCAACTTCGCCTTGAGTATGCCCCTTTTGAGATCGAACCCATGGGCGAGTTGAGCGAACAGTATCTAAACGACATCAAAAAAATCTACCTATCTCCATCCTATAAAGGGACGCGTCGCACTGTGTTTGATGTCGAGCTGTTACGCGAAAATTCCATGACAATTGGTGATGAATATGACAGCTGGCAGTGCGTTAGATAACAATCTCCAACTTGTTTTTGAGCTTATCAATAGTTCTGAGTCCACGCTGTTTGATAAGAAAAAAGCATGTGGTTTCGTAGAGAAGCTACTGGCGCTTCAAGGGCAGGTAAATCACGAATCTGTGTCTATTTTCATTCGGTTATTGGACGAATTGCTTTTAGCTGACAAGGAACAATATCTTGCTCGAGATGTGTTACAGCGAATTAGTTGGCTCGAACCAGAAGACCTTGTGATGCTAGATAAGGTCTTTTTTGTTTGGATTGGTTGTTTGGGCGAGCGCCAGCTTGAATATTTTGATGTGTGGGAAGAAGTTTGCCAAGACGATACATTCATCTATTACGATAGCCGCTGTTTACTTGCTAGTGAGATTAAGGACGTTCTCTGTCGAATACACCACTGCAGTCATGAAGATGTGGCCTTGATAAAGCACCAAAGTGACTGGTTTGAGGCGTTTGTAGCAAGTCAGGAGAAACACCTCGATGAATGGTTAATTGATCATACTCGAGTCTATGATGCCGACATTGCAACTGAG
The DNA here is from genome assembly GCF_900382755.1 of Vibrio sp. Evd11. NCBI lineage: Bacteria > Pseudomonadati > Pseudomonadota > Gammaproteobacteria > Vibrionales > Vibrionaceae > Vibrio > Vibrio sp. Evd11. The sequence goes on along the minus strand of NZ_OSDX01000043.1, from coordinate 26,126 downwards.
CTTGAACATAGGCTCTACCGTGTTAGGCATCGTTACTACCGGCTAACGAAACTAGTTACCTTGATAGATATTGCGTCCATTGACTCATTATTTGTATTTAGCGGCTTTGATTTAGAACCTTACTACCTGTACGAAGTACTTCTGAGAAATAATTTAGCGGCAGCGAGTGATATCGTTCGGTTGTTGGTTCTTTATCATCAAGGGGGAATGTACGTTGATTTCGACACACTCCCAAGTTTTGAGCACTGTTTTCCTAAAACAAATCGGCGCTTTCCTGAGTGGGTGAGTAATAACATGGTCGATGTACTTAAAGCCGAGCTCGTCATGAATGTGTTTCGAGCTCAGCAATTGACTCGTTTTGCACGGTGCCAAGGTGATCATCAGCTAGTAGAGAACATCGTAGCGACGTTTTTTGATGATGATAAAGAGCAAATCAAAAGCTTGCATGAAGATGTTGCTGCGATAACTGAAGATAAACTATTCCACCCTTTTATCTTGCCTCCCGTTCACAAAGAGGGGTTGGCATTAACCAAAGCCAAAAATAGTGTGGGCGAGTTCAACAACAATGTGCTGATAGCGCCTAAGGGATCCAAGTTAATAAGAATTGTCTTAACGATGATGAGCAGTCGTTACCGTTATATGGAAGATAACGGCATTATATTTGATGATATTTTCAACTATCGCGACTGTGACGTTAACAAGAGAGTGATGGAGAGCGAGGAGTATTGGCTTCGTTTTTCGGACTATCGGTATGACCATTTACGATCAAGTGATAATGTAACGCTCTTCTTGTCTGGGCCTTCATTGGTATTAGAGGTACTTATATCGCTTGCTTATGAAGTTTTTGAAATTGAAGGCTGCAGTCCGAACGCCGTCGCGTTCGCAATGAGCCACCCAGGCTTAAAGATGGCATTTGATCATCAAACTCAATTTACAGCAGAGCATATGCGCTCAACTTGGCTTAGAAACCAAAACCTCTTTTCTGATTAGTTCGATTTTAGTCATTGTCTAACATTCAAGCTGACTTTTTAGTGCGGTTTGCTCATTAAAGCTTACCTTGAATCGCGTATATTGGGTCAAGTAACCATTCTAGGAGCGTGCGCGTTTCTAAAATAATATCAGCTTCAGCTAACATGCCTGTTTTCAATGGAAATTCTTCACCATAGGCGTTCATAAATTGATCTGGTAAAGAGGCTGTTACTCGATACATGGCTTGTTCTGTCTGAATGGGGAGGGCTTTGTCACTTGGCAAGATCAAAGCTTTGTCAATGCTCGTGATAGCACCAGTCATTAAGCCGAATTTCTGATAAGGAAAAGCATCAAAGCGGATATTGACGGTATCACCTTGTTGAACAAAACCAGCAGAGCGGGTAGGTAGGAGTAATTCTAACTCAAGGGGCGAGTTGGTGGGGATGATACTTAAAATCGGTGTACTTGGGGATACTTGGCTCCCTACTTTAGCCTGAATCGCTGTAACAGTGCCTTGCTTGGGCGCTTTCTGTGTAAATTCATATTCGCTGTTTAGTTCTACTTTTTGGGCCTGTAATAAAGAGATCTGTTGTTGTATCTCAAGTAGTTTTAAGTTGTGTTGTTCAGGCAGCAACTGTTGCTGGGTTTGTATTTGTGTTATCTCGACCTGAAGCGAACTTACCTCTTTATCTATTGTTTGATTCGCTTCTTGGTATTCTAATAACGCTTCTTGGGCTTCTATCAAGGCTGTTGCTGAAAGGTATCCATCTTGAGATAAGGTTTGTCGTTTTTCATAGAGTTGGGTTTGTAGGTCAAGGCGTATGGTGTTGGTTTGTTTGGCTTTGTTAATTGCGCTTAAACTTTGATTCAGGCGCTCTAACTGGTGCTGCAAAGTGAGAGTTTGCTTGTTAAACAGGGCGTCAGAAATAGTTCGCTTTTTTTCCAACATTTTCAACTGTGTGTCTATTTCTTGGAGGAGAGCTGTGGTTCGCTCTTTTCCACTGGTTAAGCCTTGGCTATTTTGAATCCGTGCAATCGGCTGACCCTCTGTGATTTCTAGTCCTTCCTCTACCCAGAGCTGATTGAGTACCCCTGAACGAGCAAAATATAAAGTGATGACGCCTTTTTGTGGAGCTAGGTATCCCTTCACAGTCTCTTTACGTGCGAACTCAAATTGCGAGAGATAGAACAAGATGAGAACAAAGAGAGCGAAAAGTACCACACTGATACCATACAAGGACAGTGGCTGAATTAAAACGACGCGACCTGTTAGCGTTTGTTTTTTTGCTTCAAGAACTTGTCGGCGAAATAACATAATAATTCCTTTTTCTTTTTATTCCTTGGATTGGTGACTTGGACTGTTTAGGTCCAATTGCAAGTTTATGGATGGTTAGGGGCTCTCTCCATGCTAGAAGGAGTGGAGAAAAAACTCAGCTTATTAAACAGTAATTACGAGTGATTTTTTTGGGGGGAACTCTCTTGATGAAAAGGGAAACCACTCGAATAATCAAGAACTAAGAAACTCAATGCCTCATCATAAATTAGCCATAATTAAATACTTTCTCCCGAATAAGCACGTTAATTTTTTAGCCTCCAAGCAGGGAGGTTAGGTCGGAATACAACAGATTTTAAACCGACAGGTCAGTTGTCCGTCCGCTCTCTCTTGGAACCGTGGATTTTATGATGTTTTATGTATGAGGGAGAGTTTAACAATGAAAGTATTAGCTACTGTTCATGAGATTGAGCAAGTTGTTGGAGGGAATCCTGGTCGTGGAATTGGAAGCTGGATCCGTGATTCGCTTGATAGAGTACACGCACCAGTTGCAAGAGCTCGTTATAGCGAATATCGCCAGCGAAGAGATAGCTCGGGAGATCGTGCTGCACAGGCTCGTTCTCGTTCGCGCAGCGATATGAACGACCGCCACGACAAAGGTGGCAGTAACCGTATTGGAGGCCGTTAGGTTTCGGAGTAATTTACGATGCGGTTAATGATCTCTGCTGTGATGGTAGTCTATATAGGTTATTTTTTTCCAAGTTATATCCTGCTTGATTACTACCTGCTCATTACCCGAGAGTGGGCACTTAATCCGAGTTTGGATCGAGTGCTCTACTCAGCTATCGCCTACTACTTGTTACCCGTTAGCGCTTTTTTCGCGTTGTTTATTGGTGCTCGGCGAGATAAGCATTGGAAGCAGTACTCAACCTCTTGGCCTAGAAACACATGTACATGGGGTGAAGGCGTATTGGTATTGCTTGGTTTGATCTCATTGAATTCTGTATCAAATTATATTCAATATATTGTTTTTGATTGGTTTTCTCCAGGCTATTGGCAGGCTCAAGCCTACAATTTCACGCCTTTGTTTTCAGCCTATGATGGTGTGATTGATTGGTTGAGTGTGTTAAGCAGCGTTATGGACGGTGTGTTTATTTCTCCCGTGATAGAAGAGCTCCTCTTTCGTTATTTGTTGTTTGTTATTTTCAGATCCGTCTTGGGGGTTACCTGTGCCGCATTACTCTCAAGCTTAATATTTGCTTCAATACATCAGTGGGCACTTTACGCCTTTATGTCAGGGGTATTTTTATGCTGGGTCTTTGAGCGATATCGCCGCTTAGAAGTGGTCATTGCCATTCATGCTGGTCATAATTTGTTTATTTTACTTTATGACCTTGTTTATTACTCGATAACACAGCTTTACTTTAATCCTTGGGAGGCGGTTGACATTAGTATTATTGCGCTGCAAGCGGGTTATCTGGTGTTGTTTTTGCTCTTTATTTATTATCAGCGAAGAGAGTTTAGGGAGGAGTAATGTTAACAAGAAGAATGTTTCTTATACTTATTTACTTAAATATCGCCTTATTCTTTTTAAGCGTACTTTGGTTGTTAGTTCCATTTTTCAAACAGTATTCGTTAAGCGATTACTACGCTTACAGCGCCATTGTGGTCTTAGCTCTGAGTGCTTTGGTTGCTCAAGGTGGCCGGAATAGTACTGAAGTGACGGACAATAAAAATAATTACCGTGCTGTTGTGTTCTTGCTAACTTTGGGCTCGATATTAATGATTAAAAGCTTCGTGTTAACTCTGATTTAGAAGTAGTAATTCATGCTCTGTAAAAGCACCCTACGGGCTACCTGCTTTATTTCGCGAACCTCCTCGCTCGTTCCTCACTCTTCGGTGGCTCAACCAAGCCATCTTCAATCACAAACAACGTGCTTTACGTTGTCTTGTCCGTTCCGGTCACAATCAGGGCTAGACAAGCTTTCACTTTCGCGGCCAAGTGCTGTCTGAGTGTGCTTTGGCTTGTGCTCTATTTGTCCTTCGGTTGAGTTTCAGCGACTCGTTTGTGCCACTTCTAATCCTTTGCCAGCAGAACTTCACCATCAAAAGTAAAATGAACGCTACGCGCTTTTGACGGTGAAAACCGTGCCGTCAGTCGGGAAGTTAGGCGAAAACGACGATGAAACCCTAATAACCCAAGGAGCACACCATGCCACATTCCCTTTCTTTGCACACTCACAGCACTAAGCCCGCAAAAGCGAGCAACGTATCCCCGTTGCATCCGTCAGGCTCTACAACAATGAAGGTTGCGCCGTTGTCAGTTTTGATTCACTGGTCTGAATCTTCAAGGCTAAAAAAAGATGAAGAGTTCGAGTTTGAAATCTTTGAGGCTATCGCACTTAAAACGGCCTTAGACAATGCTTTGTGTGGTTACGACAAAGCAGAAGTAACGGTAAAGTTCGAAGGTGGTCATCAACATCGATGTCGAATTGATTTGGGGTGTGGAGGCAATGAAATCGGCTTCGCTGATCATTGCTTTCGCATCCTGGAATATTCTGAATCTCTAAAGAAATCAGAGCCGAATCATTGGTACTTAACTAACCCGCAAGGCAAAAAGCTAATAGAAATAGAACTGTTGAAAACATATCAACTCAATCGACAACAAGTGGCCAATGGCCGCCAGAGCGCGTTTGAAAAAGTACGTGTAGCTAAAGCGCAGAATAAAGGGATGGTTCAAACACGTTTTGAGGTTAAGTAATGAAAGCATTTGTATTAGATACCCGACTAGTTCGACTGTTTGAAAGGTTAGCTGCCCTTAACCCGCCAGTAGGTCAAATGGTGTCGGCTTTAAATGTTGTGTTACAACAATCTGGCTCTCACATTGAAAGTAAGCAGGATTTCTGTGATTTCATTGAACAAGTAGAACGATTCCAAGCCGAAAGCTCGAGCGGGGGTTTTAGTGAGTGAAGGGGCTAGTTAACCAGATGGTGGGCTTTGTCCGTGCTTCGCACGTCAAAGCCCTAAAACAAATGAAGCAAACTCATTGCACCTTTTTCTTTTCTATCAGTAACTTATTTTTAATTATGATTAAATAATAAGTGTTTTTTCAGCTAATCCTATAGCTTGGTTGAGACATATAAAACGAATAGGATTGGGAAAACATGCGCAAAATCATTGATACTCAAGCAGCCCCAAAAGCGATCGGACCATATTCTCAAGGGGTCATCACCGGTGGGCTAATTTTCACTTCAGGTCAATTACCATTAAGTCCTCATACCGGACTTTTGGTCAAAAGTAGTCTGGAGAAGCAAACCGTGCAGTGTCTAGAGAACATGAGAGCGATTTTGCTCCATGCAGACGCTGACATGTCAGATGTAGTAAAAACAACCGTCTACCTTACCGATATGATGAGCTTTTCCGTGGTAAATGAAATTTATAACGATTTCTTTATCAAGAACGGCGCCAATTTTTTTCCCGCGAGAACCTGCATCGAAGTATCGAAACTTCCTCTCAATGCCCTGATTGAAATAGAGGTCGTTGCTGTCGCGCCTTAGTTGTTATTCGTTTCGTTTTTTAGCCCCAGCCTAGAGCTGGGGTTACCTATTTAGACATATCTTAGTGCGCACTTTGTCTGATTATTTTTAATGGTGCATATCTTATAAAATCAGTGCAACCTCTTGTATTTAGAGGTTTTATCATTGAAGTATCGCGAAATGAGTAATAATTACATTTTTCGAGCGTTAGAGTGCCAAATGACGAAGGAAGAGGTTGCTGAACTGTGTTTTAAAACTGTGAGAACAGTCACAGGTTGGGATGAAGGAAACCCAATACCGCCCGAATGTAAAAGGCTCATGCGAATGGCAAAAGGTCGAGAACTAAGCGTTAGTGACGATTGGATTCAGTTCAAAATGTTATACGACAGGATGGAGCTGCCGACAGGCCAAGTAGTGAGGCCGCAACAAATATTGGCAGGGATTGCGCTATTAGGGATTCAGTCTGAGTTAGAGATTAAGACTTCAACGTCTCTATTAAAATTGGCTCGCGCTATTGCAGAAATAAAGAAGCCGTAAAAAAAAGCAGTTTTATAAAAATAAAGCTGCTTTAACAGTGAGCGATTAATCAAAGATCTTGTATGGGGAAGGTAAGTCTCATCTCAAAATCTGAATATTTAACGCCATTGTAACTATAGGTATTGTGTGGTGATGAATTTATAGCAAGCTTAGCGTCGTGAAGTTTTGCTATTCTATCTGCAAAATAGAACCCAATACCTCTACCATCAACATCAAGTTTCTTCGCATTTTCTCCTCTATACCCTTTTAGAAATAATTTTTTAATTTCATCTCTAGGGGCAAAAGGACCAGTAGATTTAATATGCACTTCTATTGTCGTCTGGAATTTAATGAATTCAACGCTAACTTCACCAAAATTAGGTGAGTATTTAACAGCATTCTCAAGCAACAAATACGGCAATATATCGATTAGAGATACGGCCTTAATTGTTGGTAGTTTAATTATACTATCGTGTGTTAACTGGACTTTTACTTTATGTTTTTTAATTGTGCTGTTGAGCGCTATTCTTGCCCTATGAAATTTCCCATATATATCAACATCATATGGTTTTGAGCTCGAGAAGAAATCTGGATTCAGTTCATAGTCAATGAAGTCTAATCTAGTTGTGATCAGCTGTGTTATGTAGTTGATATTTTCTATGTGTGTTCGAGCTTGGTCAGCTCTCTGTACGCCTAGTTCTAGTCGTTTCTCTTGAGAAAGGTGATCAGTTCTAATTATTTGAGAAACTTCGCATGCTGAAGTATTTAACTTTTGATTGAAACTGCGTAACTCATGTAAAGAGTCTGCAATTAGTTGTTCAATTTCATTTTTCATTTAAAACACCAGGGAAGAGACAAAGTTTATAAGCATGCCTTTAGCGATATCACCACTATGTTTGTCTATGTAGTTTCGCATAGGCTTATTTGACTTAGCTAGAACAGACTTAATGAACTCTTGTTCAATTTTCCACACTTCATATACGTCAATATCTTTCTGTGTAATCAAATAATTTCTGAGCCTTTTCCATCTTTGGACGTCTGACCCAACTTTAGGAAGTCCGTTATTGAGCGCAGCCATCAGCGCATCATTGTTACCTCGACTGATCTTCTCATCAGCAACGTCTATCATTGCCGATACTGTGATCGAAGCTGCTTTAGACGACACAACGATTATGTATTTATCTGGATATTCAAGTTTTAGCTGTTGAACTATATATGCACCTTCACCTGAGTGAGGGAATTTCTTACCAACGCCTTGAATATCACAAACAATAATTTGATAGGAACTTAACTGATCAAAGCTTTCGATATCATTATATTGAGTTATGTGAAAGCCAGCATTCTTGATCGACTCTAATTGAGGAAAGGGTTCATCATCGATTATCGCGATATTGGTATTGCGTTTAAGATAAGGAATATCAAGTTGAGTTTCGCCTAGCTGAGATAGATTTTTTTTTGAAAAAAAATACTTTAAATCACTCATAATGTAATCCGCACACTAAAACCAGCATCATATCAACTGATTGCTGTGGGTGATACCGTAAGTTAATGATCTATTTCATAACTTACAATGTTATAAGAAAAATTAGTCAGTACCAATACGTGTTATCGTCGAATTTACCCCCGTGATACATAACGGGAAAAAGCAAAAATATACGGGTAGCTCTAAAGGTTAAATATAACGTTACAGAGTCACTGCTAGGTTGAGGAGGACTAGCCCTAATTTGAAAGTTTTTGGGTGGAAGATTAAGTGACACGGAGTGCCACTTAGGAATGAGTAAGATTATACGCCATCAAAAACAGGCAGTGCTTCGAACATGACTAATACGTTGATAACAATGATGCCCACACCGTAAATTAATACCCCAATCAACACCAATTCTCCTCCTGGGACTTGGTAGGGCTTCACTTGCTGAAGCTGTTCCTCATTATCTTCTTGGGTGTTAGAAATGGCTTTCTGTAACCTAGATTTTCTAGCTAGCAATGCCGGTACGATACACGCCCAAATTGCCGCGGCCGATGCGGCATAACCAATTGCGGCTAGAAAACCGAAAGGAAAAAGAAGAGAGAAAATCAGCGGCGGAATAAATGTGACCGCCCAAGTTTTGGTTCTGCCTTTCGAAGTGGCATCAAATTGGAATAAATCGGCTAAAAAATCGAATACCCCCAAGCCAACCCCTATAAAGCTCGACAAAATAGCGGCCGCGGAAAAAGCGCTAATGACATTTGATAACGTCTCTTCTGCTAATACCGCTTTTAGGCTAATGAGTAAGGTGTCTATATTGCCACCCTCGGCAATGATAGGTCCGAAATTTACTCTTGGTAAGTTCCCATAAATACTCATTAACCAAACGGTGTAAGTAAAAAGAGCAATGATCGTTCCGCCCATGATGGCTTTTTGGGCGAGTCTTTCCTCACGGTAGTAATCTCGTAATGTTGAGACGCTATGGTGGTACCCAAACGCGGTCAAGGCAATGGGGAAAAAGACCCACACGTATTGTGCATACTCAAACTTCAGATGAGCAGTATCAAGCAAAGTGCTGAGATTGACATTAAACCAAAGACCTACGGTGCCAAAGCTAAAGCTAATGATCATAAACAGCATTAAGACAATCGAAATACGGTCGACCATTTTTGTTGAATGCCAAACTAGCCCAGAAAAGATAAAAACGAAAAGGATGGAGGCCAGTTGGGGGGCAATACCAAAATATTCATTCAAAATTAGCCCTGAAGAGGTGATATAGGCATACAGCAAGATCCCCCCGACAAAGTAAATCATTAGGTTATTAAAGAAATTAACCTCTTTACCTAACAAGTCTTTCGTTATGGAAGAGAAAGATGATCGGTAAGGGTAATCTTTTAAAACTTCGAGCAACAAACAGCCGCTGGTTGTCATGATAATCATGGTGAAGACCAAAGCCATTAAAGCTCCTATGGTCCAAACTCCAGCCCCAGCGGCTGGGAGCCCAAGCATACCTGCACCAACGCAAATACATGCGACGATACACGCCCCTCCGATAAGTGAAGGCGTCTTCACGGTCATTGATGGTTTCACATTATCCATAACCTGTTTTGTACTATCCATAAATGGTTACCTTTCATTGGTTCGACATTGCTTTTTATATGACCACTACCCGCTTCGTTATATGGGGCAGAATTTTAAAATCAAAAAAAGCGCTAGAATCAAGGACTCTAGCGCTTAGCTTTTAGAATAAAATAGTAATTACATACTAAATTAGGCACATAATTAGACATGAACCGAATAACGTTCGTCATCGTTTTCATCTGAAGAAAGGTGATTACTCCCATGATTGAGAGAAGTCCTGATCTTTAAAGGCTGCAGCAAGGCCTGTGACCTGCTGCAATCGTAAAACCTCATCTTGGTCCATCCCTAGTTCGTAACAAATTTTATTATTCGTCCAACCCATTCCTTTAAGCTGAATGATCAGGTCTGCTGTGAGTTCTACTTGATGGGACCCTCGCGCAAGATTATGGCGAACAGATGCCGCCATACACTTTTCTTCAGGCAAATTAAGCACCACTGCAGGAATATAGCCCTTTAATACTTGTAGCTCAGGGTGATTCAACAATAATTGATAACGATGAAACCCATCGATGACGACGTATTTTTTCAAGGATGTCTTCAGTCGATTAACTAAAATAGGCATGGTTACGCCATTTTTCTCCATCGACGTTTTTAGGAGCTTACTTTCTGGAGGCGCCATTTTATTTGGGTTGTATTGGTTAGCTTCTATCTCATCAAGTGGGATCATTTCAACATGACAAGCTGGCGGTAAATCAGGAATAAGCTCGATGAGTACTTTGGCCGCTTTATTGTAAATTGCGACCTTATCAATGGCTTGTTTGTTCGTGCTATTAATAGGTTTCAACGGCTTCTTAGTGCGACGCTGATAAGCTAGAGTAGGTTCACTTTCCATTCGTATCACTCTCTTCTCCATAGAGGGCATGGTATTGTTTTGCTAAGGACTTGTTGTACCCAAAAGAGAGTCCTCTGCACCAATAGTCGTTTTTAATCAGAACTTTACATATCCTTCTCCAACTTGGAACTTGCTTCCTAGATTCCAATTTACTCTCTGCGTAATCAGGGATGCAGGTCACTCCTTTTTGAGGACCATTTTTTCGCCACCACTGTAAGAACTTGAAAATTCGGTCTCGGTAATGTTTTTCTACATGTGGCGGCATAGTTTTCAGAAGGTATTTACTGTATTGCCGGTAGCTAAGTCCCGGTGGTAATTCAAAGCGATAATAACCAAGGATACGCCCCTGGCTTTTTGAGTATCGAGCACCAAAGTTACACCCTTCTACTCTGGCAACAAGTTTTTGCCAGGTATCAGGTTCTAATATTTGATATAGCCACAGACCTTTTCTTTGCTCATCTCCAAAAGGTTGGCAAAGTCGCTGCTGTGAAAGAGGGACGCCGGCCTTATGCATTAAGTCGTAAATACGGTTGTAATCCCAATTGAAGCGCGAGTTCGCAACCCAAATATCTGGAGTCTTCCAATCATAAAGAGGGTAAGCCATGTAGACGTCGCCCTGCATTTGAGTCGTCCAATATTTATCATCAAATTTCTTTTTGGCGCGATTTTTAATAGTTTTAAAACGATGTAAAGACTCATCCGCTCGTATACCAATGAGCACAGCAATTGGTGTGCCTTTCTTTTTTTTATACCAATGAGCAAATTTAAAGACGAAATCCTCAAATTCCATGCCTTTTTTAAAAAACGGGAGATGCTCCAAATCGGAAATCACGCCTTCATGTTGTGGTATTTCTCTGACCCATTGCGCTTCCTTATCTGGATCCCAACAAAGCCATTTAGGCTGAAATTGTGAAATTGAATTTCTTAAACTAAGTGGTAAGCAAACCCAGTATGGGTTTACTTCGCCACGAAGCACCATACGTTCAATAAAAGCATGAGTTTCGTGGTATTGGGCTTCGAAATCCACGATGAGTACATCAACAGGCAGTCGACCACGTTTTTTTGATTCTTGGATAGTTAAGTTCAAAAGAACCCCAGAATCTTTCCCTCCGGAAAACGAGACATAAAAGTGGCTAAAGTTGTCGAGAAGGTACAATATTCTTTGGCGCGCTCCTTCAAGCACATTGTAATCCTGCTGAATCTTGTCTCGAGAGAAGTAACCTTTTCTTCTTCCCTTAGTAATACTATGTACGCCCTTGGTAATCATGGGTTCACGAATGTTATTTAATATTCAAACCAAGGTACGTAGATTTCGTGTTTTTTATAAATTAATTATTGGTAATTAATTTAATTTCTAGGTACAGATTTGAAGCCTCATCGTAAAGAGCCGCTCTCCCGTTGTGATTTAGGTAAGAACGGCTTGGCTTACATTAAAAACCAAAGTGAAGGTTGCCTCTGAAACCTATAATCCAACTGTCATCGGCTTTTGAGTTAAACGGTAAAGTGTGAAGATATTGCACATTAGGAGTTAACGAGAGAGCCCCCCAATTCATGCGGTAATAGATTTCTGAATTATAAGAATCATCTAGTTCGGCATTAGGCTTAGCCCAACCTAGAGCGATACCAAGCATTCCAGGCCCTACCCCACTATATCCTGTGCCAAACACGACCGAAGATTTGTATAGCGCCTCAGGTCCTTGCGCGACCCCGGCTCTGAAAAATGGTATCCATGAGCCGGTTTTATATATGGACGACCAATTTGCGCCATAGTTTTCGCTAGCTTTCTCTTTTGGCCCATCACTGTGCCAAACTGTTAGGTGTGAATTCTTCAAATAAAAGTCGTCTTTCGACTCCACCCAACCTATTTCTAGGGACTTAAAATATTGATTATCATTGATGAACTGTTCAACACCATCGAAAGGCTTAGTCGAATCAGCTTTTGCATCAGAGAAACTTGCATAAAAATAATAGTTTTCCGACATCATATGGCGTAGAACGCCGCCGAATGTTGATTCATCTGGGATTGGGATGGAACCGGAACCGGTACTAAACTGTAAGTTAGAAAAACCATAGTAAGGGTTACCCAACTGATAAGTATCAACATAATCAGTCGTATCTAAAAAACCAACCATCATATCGGTAGATTGTTTATTAAAGGTTTGTGTCCAATAAAGATTCGTTAACCTTAAACCTATATCACTAAAAGCTGGTTGGATTAAACCAAACCCTCCGACATTACCCATGACAAATTCAGAGGGCGTACTATCTGTATAACCGTGCTTATGATCAACCCTCAGCTGCAAAGCTCCAGTATCACTCTCTTTTTGGTAAGCTAGCCAATTCAATGTAATCCGTGAAATACCAGCTGCCGCACTGCTGTCTTTGTTCGGCAAGCTCTCACTGGACGTTAAACCAAAAACATAATAATCCACAGCTCCCTTTAGAGCTTTATCTTCAGCCGCATTCGTCAATGTTGGCGTGCCAAAGACAAACATTACGGCTCCCAAAAGCGTTAGCCAAAAACGCTTTGTCTTTTTCGTAAATGGTACATTCTCGCTCATATCAATAACTTCCTGTTGTTGTCATGGTAGTTGTACGGCTCGGCTCAACTTTTGTTAGTCAGAAGGTATTAAGAGGGAGTTGAAAAACGAAATCTTGTAATTAATAGGTAATTTAAGCGCTCGGATTTATCCATTTGTCATACTCATTTATTAAAATCACAAATCCCTCATTTTTAGATACCAACATCAAAAATTGAGGTATATACTATTTCTCATTCCTATACGGAGGCAGAAATGGATAACCAACACACTACAACCACATTTCAAGCGCTTAAAACCGGTGCAGACGCTTACATTCAACGTCGTAATCAACGTTTATTGGCTAATCACCGCAAAGAGTTGCGTAACTTTACTCGAGCAGAAGCATCGGCCTATCTTGGCATTGATGCCAAAACGCTTGATCGCTATGTTACCGCTGCGGCGATAGATCCTCGTCGTCATGAAGACTCACAATGGTCGATCGATATCGCGGAAATGTACAAGGTACGTAACTTACTGCCAGAAAATCTACGTAAAGACGCTAAGTTCATACGCAGTGAGCAGCAAAAAACGCAAGTGATGGTTATCCAGAACCAAAAAGGCGGTGTTGGCAAAACCGTTTCTGCCGCGACTATCGCATCAGGTTTGGCGACCGAATTTCATCAAGAATACCGTGTTGGTTTAATAGACATGGATGGCCAAGCCACGCTTTCGATGTATTACGCCCCCGAAGCCGAGCAAGAAGGTAACTTGTCTGTTGGTGATCTGATGATGAAAACCTTCGATCTTGATGAAGGTGAAACCGTTGAACAAGTTATCTCTGAAGCCTTTCTTGAAACGACTATCCCAAACTTACGCATTCTACCTGCAGCACAAAGTGACCGTGCGATGGAAGGTTGGTTTCATGAGCAAGTGTTCGGCCAAACCTTAGCTTCACCTTATTCACTACTAAAGGACATCATCGATAGCGTTAAAGACGAGTTCGATATCATCATTATCGACACCCCACCTTCGCTCGGCTATGCGACCTTTAACGCGTATTTTGCCGCGACGAATGTAGTGTTCCCGTTATCGATTACAGAGAATGACATTGATGCTACCTGCTCTTACTTCAGCTACATTCCTCAGGTGTGGGCGCTGTTAGAGAACGCAAACCATGAAGGCTACGACTTCATGAAAATATTACTGACTAACCATCGTGATAGTTCAACCACGACCGAATTAATGAATAATCTGTACGATCAGTTCTCTCCTTACTTGTACTCTAAAGAATTTAAGCACAGTGAGGCCGTCCGCCAGTCGTCTTCCCTACTCTCGACCGTTTTTGACATGTCGAAAAGTGAATACCCGAAAAGCAAAGCAACCTTCCAAAGCGCGCAACAAAACAGCTATGAAGTAACAAGCCAAATATTGCGCGATATTCTCAACGTTTGGCGTGAACAGGAGAACAAATAATGGCGAAAAAACGTGGCGGCAGCCCTCTAGGCAATGCTCCTGGTTCAGCGCAAGCACAACAGTCCGCGGCCAAAGCTAATTTAGACACACTCACCAATCAACTCAGCACTGAGCTAGAAAAAAGTGGGCAAAACGCCGAAGATTACCTTAGAACAAAGTTCGGTTTAGAGTCCGTTGGCAAAAAAATGGTTTGGCAACTAGCTTCTGGGTCAACTGCGACCTTCAACGAAGTGACATTGTCACACAATCAAGTTAAGCAGAACTCTTTTGTAACCTTTGATGTGAATGGCCGTGACCAATCTTTGCTAACCAAAGAGTCTTTGGAAGATTTGAACTCGTTAGAATTTCAACAGTTTTACCCTGCTGTTGGTCGAGAAATAGATGGTCGTATCGATGTGCTTGATGGATCTCGCCGTCGAGCTTGGTTCTTACTTCAAGAAGGCCGCGTAAAAACATTCCGAATCCTCGTCACCCAAGACGAACTGTCTACAGCCGATGCCAAAGCACTAGCAAAACAGTTGCAAACCGCAAAAGAGCACAACCAACGCGAAATTGGCTTACAGTGTCAAACTCTAATGAAGAACGGTGAACTCACTCAAGAAGAGACGGCAAAGATCTTAAATATAAGCCGCCAAGCAGTAGGTCGAGCGCTAAAAGCAGCCAGCATTGACAGTAAATTGATTGCACTATTCCCTGTCGTTAACGACTTATCTCATACTGATTATTCACTGCTAGCTAAAGTGATGAAAGCCTTTATCAATGATAAGAAAGCTCTGAACAGTTTCATAAAAAAAATAGACATTAAATCTGTCAATGCTCAGCCTGAGCAGAGCCAAGAAGATACCAAAGACGAGCTGATTACTTATATAAAAAATGAGTTAAAGATTGTTGAAGCCAAACAACAATCAGACAAAGCTACCGTGACTTCGTTAGCTGAGTTCGACAGTAAAGGCATGTTCGCACGTAAAAAAGTGAAAGGCCGTAACTTCTCGTATGAATTTGGGCGATTGTCCAAGGATGTTCAAGCTGAACTTGATGAGGCTATCCAATCAGTACTAGGTAAACATCAGTAACCCTCTCAAAAAGGCTCTATATTCCTCGGAGCCTTTCTCCTTCTCTATAATCACTAGAATTCCACATCAAAAATAGGATGACTACAAGTAGCACGACTAAGCTATTAATAACAAAGTAAACTTGGGGAACTTCCTTATTAGGCTTAGGATTACTTCATCCTTTATATCCAAAAAAATTGGCTAAGTGCAGAGTGTTTGACTCGAGGTGAGCCAACGTTCAAATGGTGGTTCAAACCTGGCGCAAAAACCATTAATTTATGGCTAATAAATGAAACCCAAGGCCTTGAGTTAATTTCCCCCTAAAAACGCCATCCCCCCTAAAACAATCAATATACCGCCAGCGCATCGAATACTATAAGAGAGCCACTTTGGTCTTTTCGTCACCCAAAATCTTAAACCCGATATCCCCAAAACACATAAGAAATCTGCACTGCTAAACATTACATTGGTAAAGACTCCCAAAATAAAGAGCTGAACTCCTACCGATATTTCCGATTCATGCGCTACAAATTGGGGAAGAAAAGCAAAATAAAACAAGGCGGCTTTCGGATTAAGAACATCGACAAACACACTATCCCAAAAGATTTTACGAGGGGAACTTAATAAAGGGTCACCAAGCGCAGACTCGAAATGAACATGAGAGGTTATCTTTTGATAACCAAGATAGATAAGATAAATGCCCCCTATTTTCTGAATGATCTCTTGCAACAAAGGGGAGTTACTAAAAACCGTCGCGAGACCAAATGCGACAAGAATGACATGAAAGTATCCTCCAACATGCAGACCTAACACAGACAGTAACCCAATTTTTTTACCGCTAGAGACCGTCTGGGCGACACTATAAAGCATCGCTGGACCAGGCATAAAAGCGTAAAGAAGAACCACCGTAACAAAAATCAACAACTGATTACTTTCTAGCATTCTTACCCTCCTTTATTTCCTATCACACTCAAAAAACCATCACCTTGAAGGACAGCGTTTTTTTGAGTGATTCTGTCCTAGATAAACAAAGACTTTATAATTTCATAGAAGTAACTAGATGATACCGAAGAGACAAAGGGGTTAGCTCTAAGTTAGCGGTCAAAGATTCGATGTGGTTAGGCACCCCGCAGCCCTTCGAAAACCACCTAGCTACCAACGAATAAGCTAATGTTTTTTCTAGAATTTAAAACTAATTTACCTATAAATAATACCCATTCACTCCGCCTGAATTAAACGCCCACCCTCAACCAATTAACCACAACAAAAAGGAGGGATAAATAGAGTCATTAATAATCATTTTTTATTAAGAATTAGGAATCTATAGCTATAAATTGAAAGGATGTGATATGAATAAATTCTCAAAAGGAGTTTGGGGCTATGGACACACTTATATGCCGTTCTTTCCAATCATTTATCGACTTCTGCGACAACGAGATCGTTGAGGGCAAAAATGTTCATTGCACCTTTAAAGCCTGCAAGGACAATGACTGGCGTTGGATGAAGATCTACTTAGAAGACAAAGGAGGTAAAAATCTCACCTTCAGTTTCATATAAAACAGATAGCATTATCTAATGTGCAAAAAGCCTTACACTTCAATTCGAATTTTATTCACAAATTTATTAATAATATTCAAAATATGAGCCATTATATAAAAGCCTAGGGATTATAATCTAATCACCCTTCTCTAGGTATATGGAGAAACACTATGTTAAGAGCACAACTGGACAACGTAAAACTGCCTATAGGTAATTGCGTACTGCAAAGAGACGACTCGGGGGCTCAACTCATCCTCAGTAATCAAAAATCATTTTCAATCACTCTACCTGAAAGCTGCATATTAGAAACTCTGATCCAAAAAGAAGAATTTATTTCGACTAAAGAAGAGCTGATCATTGCTGCGTGGGGGAACCCGGATATCATCGGCCCTAACTCTTTGCCAGTCGCTATTACCAATCTTAGAAAAGTCTTAGAACTTGATAGTATCAAAATCGTAAATGTTCCAAGAAAAGGTTACAAGATCCACATTCCTGAATTTGAAACTTCGCTAGACCCACCGAAACAGATAAAGTTACCTCGTTCTAGCCAGTTTTCGTGTCCACTCAAAAGAACATCAAACAACTACTTAAGACTCTACCAATGGGCTCTTGTTGGCCTATCTTCCACAATCCTCTCTGTACTAATAATCAGCTATTTCTACTTCTGGCACGAATTTGACATCGTCAACGTCAACGTCAATAACCAATCGAGCCAAATCTGCCTAACTAAAAAGGATGAACTTCAATTCATCTTAGCCTCTCAAAAAAACTTAGCTTCTCAGTCCCAGGAAAACTATCACACTAATCCATAACTCTCGTTGCTTTAATTTTTTCAGATAAAAGAGAGGTAGCCCCTTTGCTGTCTGCAAAGGGGCACAACTTAAAGTGCAGGTTCCAATGTAGCGTTAAAGTGTCTCAAGACCTTAGGCTCATAAGTAAACTTTAAACCTGCAATTGATGAAGCACGTTTCTTCACTTCTTTAAAAGCAGCAATAATGTAATCAAGGTGAGCCTGTGTATAGGTTGCTCTAGGAATAGCTAAACGAAACAATTCAGCCGGGCAAGGCAGCTGCTTTCCTGTTTCAGGATCACACCCTAGTAATAAAGAACCGATTTCTGCACCTCGAATACCTGCCACCTTATAAAGCTCACAAGACAAAGCATGTCCAGGAAACTGTTCTGGTGAGATATGAGGTAATAATGCACCGGCATCAACAAAGGCAGCATGCCCACCCGCTTGCTGGCAACGGACCCCTAACGCTTCTAGGCCGTTCACTAAGTATTCAACTTGCTGCAAGCGTGATGCTAACCAGTCTTCTTCCATTCCATCATAAAGTCCAACAGCCAAACGTTCCATCGCCCCACCTTCGAGACCTCCATATGTTGGAAAGCCCTCCAATAACACGCATAGTGTTTTGCATTCCAACTGCACATCTAAGAAGCTATCGTCTTTGAAAGCGAGTAGCCCACCAATAGGAACCATGGCATCTTTTTTCGCTGACATAGCAAAGAGATCGGCATATTTAAACGCTTCTCTGGTGATCTCTTGAATGCTCCAATCAGAATAACCAACTTCACGCTGTTTAATAAAGTAAGCATTCTCAGCAAAGCGAGCGCAGTCCATAACAACAGGGATACCATAAGATTCCGCTAATTCATAAACAGCCTTAAGATTAGCAATGGAGACTGGCTGGCCACCTGCAGAGTTGCAAGTAATCGTACTTACTATATAAGGCACGTTTTTAGCTCCAACCTCTTCGATTCCAGCTGCGAGAGCTTTCAAATCAAAGTTACCTTTAAAGTCTGCTTTAATTTTAGTATTAAAAGCTTCAGGTGAAGGAACGTTGATCACTCGACAGTTATTGTGTTGAGTGTGCCCTTGTGTGGTATCAAAAAAGTAGTTTGAAAATGCGGCCATTTTGTCTCGCTCTAGCCCTTTATCTCGCTCAGATTTATTGATCAAAGCTGGGACATATAGCTGCTCAGCTCCCCGTCCTTGGTGTGTGGGGATGGTAAACTTATAACCAAAAATATTTTTTACCGTCTGACTAAGCGTCCTGTAGCTTCGACTGCCACTGTACGACTCATCACCTTTCAACATTGCAGATTGCATAGCCTGTGTCACTGCACCTGTACCGCTATCAGTAAGCAAATCGATAAACACATCGTCGCTCTCTAATAAAAAAGGGTTGTACCCTGCTTTCATCAGCGCCTGCTCTCGTTCTCGCTCCGTTGTTCTTTTCACTGGTTCAATAACCCTAATTCGATAAGGCTCCGGCACATAGTGTGAATCCATCGGATGTTCTTTATTATTGCTTATTGCTGACATAGGTATTTCTCCAGACATTTTTATTCTTAATGGGTACTTGGAGAAGGCATAGCTAAAGCTCTCTAGTTCAGTACACTCAATCCTTATTATTGCGGATTAAGGCGATCTCGCTTTACCTCCTCCAACCGCACAAAAATGAACCAACAAAATGGGTTTGGATATTAATTTCAGCGTAATTTAACTATTAATAAATAAGAAAGATTAAGTGAAAAATGGAACTGGGGAGGCCAAAAGTATGGCGCTTTTCCAAGAAAAGAAATATTGAAATTTACACACACTTTCTCAAAGGGATAGTAAAGCTAAGTCATTCATTTTTATTAATAAGAATAATTAAATAAACAATCTACTCTCGAAGTTTCACTATGGATATTTGTGATATGAGAAAGGAACTAAAAGTACCTTTTCGGTTAAATAGAGATAGCGAGTTTATTATGATTCTAGGCAATACATTAGTTGTAGGTGCAGGACCCGCCGGCATTCAAACCAGTCAGATTCTTGCTCCTTTTAGTCAGAAAATAGCTCTCATAAGCAAAAGCTCTCATCAATGGGAGAATAGAAAAAGACTAATGCGACAACACGGAAACGTTGCTAGCTGTGAAGTAAGTAAGCCACAATTAGCACCACTTGTTGGTCTTATTAGATTTGATGAACTTTATACAGATTTATCTCCCCTGCCCTCTTCATGGGATACGCTAGTTCTAGCGACCCCCGCTCACGCCTATTGTGATGTCCTAGCTTCTTTTTCTGAGCTCTGCTTGAAAAATCTAAAGCAAATTATCCTTATGTCATCCATGATTGGTGGGTGTCTTATCCTAAAAGGGATATTGAAAAAGAAAAAGATATCTCCCAACATCATTCTTTTTTCTAGCTACTTTGCAACGTCTCATTTTTCATCTAATCCAACAACACAACACCCTCTTACAGTCACGACTAAAACCGTGAAAAAAAGAGTGTATATTTATCTCTCCGAACCCAATGATGTCTTGTTTAATGCTTTAAGGAACGCATTAGAAAAAGTGAATGTTCAAGTCGTTCTCTTTGATAACCCATTTAGTGTAGAAGGCAGAAACGCTGCAGCTTATGTACACCCAGCTTTTCTAATCAATACGTTTTCTTTAGATCATATTCTTTCAAACGAAGATGACACTAAATACATGTATAAGCTCTACCCCGAAGGCCCTATCACCATGGAGTTGATCAAAGAGTTACTGCATCATTGGAAATCAATTTCTCGCCTACTAGAACATTACTCAGCGGAACCAATCAACTTACTTCAATTGCTCAATGACGAAAATCTCCCCGTACTTGAGGCAACGATTCCAAAAGATAAAATAGACTCTTTCAATGAACTCAATGAAATAGAGCAAGAGTACCTACTCTATGTTCGATATAGCACAATACTGATAGACCCAAACCCTTTTTCAGAATCCAACACCAAAAAAAGCACTTTTGAGGTTTCTGCTAAGCCTTATCTCAAGGGAAAAGTTAGAAAAGGACGACTACAACTACCTAGAACACCATTAGAAGATTTGCAGACACTTTATTGGCTTAATCATTTAGTTCAACAATCTAGCCTTGTTTCTTCTATCAGCTTTCAATCAATAGAAGTATTTGAATCTTGGGTAAAAGAAAGAAACCTGCCCACGACATTAATCCAAGCCCTAAAACAACGCGCTTCTGAATACTACGTTCATGCGACACCTTCTAGCAGCCAATAAATTATCCTTAATTACTATAAGCCTAGGAGGAGTTTGCTTAGCATTTTACCGTTTTGCTTCACAAGAAGTCAGTAACGAAGGAAAAGGAGATTAAGGTGCGAATAAGAAAAGCAACTATCAACGACATATCCTCTATCAATGCTCTATGTCATGAACAACTGGCAGGTAGCCACAGTAAAATGAGCCATTACAACAGAGAACGAAACGAATACAGCTTGAATGATTACAACTTAAGCAAGCTAAGAATTATTGAATTACTTTTCACCGAATCCTTGATAAAAGAAAAAATCGAGAATAAAAACACTTATTTTTTCGTCGCTGAAACAAAAAAGAAACAGGTAGTAGGCTACCTAATCATCAGTGTTCATTCTCCAAAAAGAAACCCAGTCATCCAACAACGAGCCCCATCTTTTTACGCTTATGTCGAACGATTCTATGTGTCATGTAAATACCACGGACAAGGTATTGAACTAGCACTACTCAATAGTTTTGATTATTGGAAAAAATACAAATCAGCACACTAATATTATCTTTCAAAATATAGAGAAAAGTTGTCAATGCTCAGGCTGAGCATTGACAACTTTTCTCGCATTTAAATCAGCCTAAATCGGTTCGTTTTCCACTCTAATCCATCAATCACACCTTCTTGGTACATGCCTCCCCAATCATAAAAGAACGGCGCAAACCCATGTCCACCGGTTAGGTGGGATAGAGCAATACACACCACCACAACCCCTGCGGAAATTGCATATTCGATAGGGTCACCGGTTCTAAATCGACCTCCAAACAGATGGAAGCGCCTATCACTGTAAGGCGAAAAAGGCACACCTGATACTGTCATCGCATCAGTCAAAATATGGCTAACGCCACCCCAAGCAAATGCCATCCCGATCCCGTGATAATCCCAAACCAAAGTAAAGGCTAGGGCAGCCAGTAACCAATGCGTGAAAACATGTGTGGGGCCTCGGTGTTTGATATGTCGATTGCCAACCTTAAGTACGTATTCAAACCAATCAGGAGCAGTTGCACCTGCGACACACACAGCAACATGAGGAGGTGACACCACAGCACAAATCGCGCCTGCAATTAATGTATGATTGAGCCATTTCATCGTGATTGGGAATCGGAAGTAGGGCGGGGAAGGTAAGCGAGTTTTTGAAGATAACGGTTCATCTGGTCAGTATATGTGGCTTCACACATTGCCACCAAAGCTAAACGATGCTCAACGATTTTAGCTTCATGCGCCAAAACATCTCGATGAGAAGAGGCCACCTTTTCAAGCAAAGCGACTTGCTCTGATACGTTCGCCACCCCTTTTTTCACTCTCAGTTGCGCTCTGGCCTCCAAAGAGAGATAAAGCCCCATTAAGCGATAGGCATAATTTCTATCAGCTAAGGATTGAGTAAAGCTTGCTACAGAGGTAGCTGTAGCAGTACGACGCTGGTATTCCCATTGGCGCTCCCGAGATTGTTCAGTTGTAGAGTAGAGCGGCATTTTGCCAACTATTCCAATGTAATGCTCAGTTATCTCTGGCCAACCTTCAGGATCATACTCATCGATGTTAGATTTCATGCCCGCAACCAAGTTTAAATCGAGCTTAAATTTACTCTTCTCTGGGTAGCACTTAAGTACAGTGTTAAAAATCGCATCCGGATCCACTTTTGGTGCCGGCGTGAGGGCAGGGGTTGGGACATTATAGTGGGGAGCTTGACCTTTTAAAGTAGGGAGCTCGTAGGGCTTGATTTCTGGCGGTAGCACCTCAGCTTCCTCCCAAGGCACACTAATACCCCAATCATTGGCATAAGCAGCACTGAACGCGCATAAACTAATCCATATAAGGAAAACATTAATCAGCACGCGTCGACCTTCTTCCAGTACCTAACATCTGAAGCCCACCAATAACAGCGCCAGCTTCCCATGCACCGGCCACCACACACATCGCTACCATGAACCAAATCAAGGCTTTGGTCGTGTCGTAACTAACATCACTCTCTAAATTAATTCGCTGTGGAGTACGGCGCTCTACGATAGGTCGAAAAGAAGGAGGGAGCCTCCCTTCCTCGCTTGATGTCATTAACCAAACTTTGGAAGACAGTAAACATTTACGGGCTATTTGTGCTTTTCGGCCAGTCAGCTTATGAGCGTCATCAACAAAAAGTAAGGCTTGGGTGTCAAGAAGGTAATCAGCCAAGAGATCCGCCTTAAGCTGCAAGTTGAGCTTCCCCCAGGGCGTATAACCTTCTGATTGTACTTCTTTGTCTTGGTGCCATTTTGCAATGCCTTTCACCTCCACCCAACTTGATAAAGGCATCAGCCCCTCAAGTAAAATAGGTTGCGGCTTTTTCCCCCAGATTTCGTGTCGGCTATCCTTTAAGCGCATAAGCCAGCGGCTTTTACCTGAATCATGCGCTCCCGTAATTAACTGACACTCCTTCCGGCGCAAGCTGGTTTCTTTACGATCACGACTTGGCGCAAAGCGTCTTGGTGCATCAACAATCAATGGTGTCACATAACGTGTTCCATCTCTTCGCACTCGTTTATGATCGGTTCTGAGTTTCAAAAATCGCATTCTATTCCGTCCTTACTTGTCCAGAATAAATCACCGTATTAGAAACTGAAAAAACCAAATAGCTCATTTCGAGCTTGTTCAAAACTCCATGTAATTGACATGTTTATAAGCAAATTAAAAGTAAATTATTGAGCGAAGAACTGCTGTAAAAATCGCACAACGAAAAAAATTTTTATGTGAAACATAGGGGTAAACAACAAGGACAAGAGGTACAACAACAGCCCAATAACCATATGAACGAATAATACGGTCATTTAATTCGTTCACATTTATGACAGGCAATAAAATTCTTATGACGGGCTGGGTGATGCAACACAAAAACGTTAACATCAACCAAAGACCATCTTTCATTTTATTGTTGGCTTTTCAGTCTCATACTTCATCAAGCGCGTATTTATACGACAGATTAATTAGGGCTGGGCATAGTCGCTTGGCTCGCCACACCATTGCAGGTCAAGACGTCACTCTTTCCCCTTTCTAAATAAGTTTGTGTACTACTTTATCAATCTTCTTATCTAGCGAATTCATCACTGAGAGCTTGTTTGTATCTAAATCCATGAACCTAGATTTAGCGTGTCCCCGTCTAGACACTATGACACTGTCACTTACTATTTCTTTTACTAAGCCTAAAAACTTAGTTCCACCCATTTATTTTATATCGCTGGCGATCACCCGCAACGATCAGGGTAGTAAGACCCTAAAATGCGAGTACACAATAAAAAGTTAATGGATCAAATGAGACAAAAATGAGAAATCAAGCGATCAGAAATCCATAGATTAATGAAGATAAACATATCAATTACATGCGATTAGTGACAAACATAAAGTTATTTTAAAGCTAGATGTTAGAGTATTAACACTTACTTAACGAGCAACATCAAAACTCTCTAGAGATTTGGTGTTGCTTGTTAAGTCACCGACTGAACCTGAGTGAAGTTGGTATTATTGTAAAACTAGATCCTAAAGGTTCTAGTTTCTTAGTAGCCACCTAAAAGTATAGACATTTACCGAAAATATATTGATATTTACCGATTAATTATAAACATTTACCGATTAAATATTAATATTAGACGATCTAACATATAAACATTTACCGAATATAAGCATTAACATATCAACATTAACCGATCTGAGTGACGGGTAAGATCATAATTTAATGATAATTAATGATCTTTGGATCAGGTTGATGGAAAAACAAACAAAAACTATAACTCATCAGTAATCCTATCTTAAGTTTGATCTTTTAGAATCAAATAAACATTTACCGAAGTAAGTAGTTATTTACCGATATTTATACATAATTTATGTGATGAGCTATAGATATTTGCCGAAATCATATAGACATCTACCGAAGTTGATGAGGTAAGTAAGGTTATCTGTTAAAATGATACTATCGCACTCTTAGGTAATGATCATGACGTTATCATCCAACTCTAGCCTGACAGTTATTAATGAAGAGGACCGAAAGAATCGGTTTATCTCATCGATTCTTTTCTCTAGAGCAACCATCTTTCACCCTGCATCTCGTTTAACTTCTACGATGCAGTCAAAACTGATTCAAATCGCTCAAAGTGGTGGCACTGATCCAAATCACCCACTAGAAAGTGTAAATATTAATAGTTATGGAAAGAATTTCAGAGTTGATCTGCATGTAGATTATCTACTACAGCCTCATCGCGATATCCTCGAAACAATGCTGGCCTACGCTCAAACGATTCAATTAGATGATGCTTCTTATGAAGCTGGCGCACGTTTAACCTGGTCTCAGGTGTACCAAACCATTTCTGATGGTGAAATATCAGATACTCAACAAGATGGCTTCGACTCTTTTATTGACCGAGACGCGACCGTTTTATCAATGAGTATGTATGAATTAGCAACCCGAATGGGCATGGCGACCACTCGCGCGAACTACGATCAAATTGAACGCCGAATTACTCAATTAGCAACGGCTCATTTAGTGATAAATGAGCTTGATGACGAGCAGAACGTAATTGGCAAAAAGCCATTAGAGTTTGTTCAAGATTACCGTTTTTATTGTGACCGAAGTAAATTTAAAACAGGCCGTAAAAACAGTAAGAACCTCACTAACCATGTGTTCTTAGTTCCAGACATGCGTCTATTGCAGGCGATACGCGACCATGGCTATTATTACCGATTAGAACAGCACAAAATGACCAACTATAGTAAACCGTCAGTTCGTTCATTCTTAAAATACATTACCACGCATAAAGCTGAGTTCTTACACAACAAGAAGTTTGAGTGGGCACTCGATAGCTACATTCAATCTATTGCTTCGAAGGTCAGCCATAGTTTCCGTAGTGATCTCAGAAAAGATTTGCTAGCCAATGCCGTTCAAATCGAAAAAGACTTCAGCCTTCAATTTCGCGATGTGGGGAATGGCATACAGATATTCTACATTGGGGAGGGTGAGTCATGATCACTCAATCTCTTGATAGCTTGATGGCTTCACCTGCTAGTCAAAACTTAAGTTTCAGCTTAAAAGGTTTACTTAAAGGACATGTAGGCATGTTAATTGCCGCGCCTAACGTTGGTAAGTCTCACCTAGCATTGTGTATTGCAATGGAACACGCTTCTTCAATGTCTTTACTCGGGATGAGCGCGGCCGATAAACCCGCAAAAACCTTAGTACTGAGTTCAGAAGATAGTGCCGGTGTCATCCAGTCTCGGA